>JAVKHY010000001.1:300000-436049 GCA_031459765.1 Armatimonadota bacterium
ACCTACATTGAGGCGCCCTTCGGCGGCTTCAAGCAGAGCGGCCTGGGCCGCGAGCTGGGGCTGGAGGGGCTGTTGGAGTACAGCGAAGTGAAGAGCGTCTTTGTGGGTCTATCCTAGGAGGGGTGAGACGTGGGCGTCAGGGCGCAGCCCGGGATCAGAGTGGTCCGGACGTACGCGGAGGGGAAGGCCTACTGGATCGGCCTGGACAATCCGGGATTCCGCCGCAAGGTCTTCCGCACGGTGGACAGGGAACTGTGCGGCTCGGAGCACATGGTGGCGGGGATCACCGTCTTCCCTCAGGGAGAGGCCAGCTCGCTGCACAGCCATCCCGAGTCCGAGGAGATCAACGTCGTCCTGGCGGGGCACGGGGAAGTGGTCGGCGCCGACGGCTCGCGGCAGTCCTTCGGTCCCCACGACATGATGTTCGTGCCCAAGGGCCTGCCGCACCAACACGTCAACACCGGCGCCGAGCCGCTCGTGCTGCTGTGGTGCTACACGCCGCCGGGAGAAAATCCGACCAGGTGAGGGGGCCGGAGCATCACGCCGTTCCGTCTCGCTGCCAGACGACCGGTCAAGGTCGGCCAACACCTGCTGGGCGGGCCGACGGTGCTCACCTGCGTGCCCTTGACGGCGCGCGATCGCTCCGCGCTGGTCGACCAGGCCCGTGCGCTGGCTGCGCTCCGGCCCGACTGCATCGAGTGGCGCGCCGACTTCGTGGCTGACCTGGTTCCCGCCGACGTCCCGGTGCTGCTCCGCGATATGGCCGCGGCCGCCCCTGTCCCGCTGATCGTCACCAACCGCCTGGCCGCCGAGGGCGGGCACAGGGTCCAGGACGAGGATCACCGGGTGGCCATCCTCACCGCGGCGGCGGCGACCGGCATCCCCGCCCTCGTGGATCTGGAACTGGCCACCGCCCCGCCGCTGGCCGAGCGCGTCGCGGCGGCGGCCGGGCAAGCCGGCGTGGCGGTGATCCGGTCCTGGCACGACTTCAGCGCCACCCCTCCCGTGCCGACGCTGCTGGGGACGCTCCGGACGATGCAGAGCGCCGGCGCGGCCGTGGCGAAGGTCGCGGTCACCCCCCGCACGCCGGAGGATGTGCTCGCCCTGCTCACCGCCGGCCTGGAGGCGCGCCGCACGTTCCTGGAGATCCCCTGCATCCTGATGTCCATGGGCGCGCTGGGCGCGGTGAGCCGCTTCGCCGGACACTTCGGATCCGACCTGACGTTCGCGGTGGGCCTGGAAGCCTCAGCCCCCGGGCAGATGGACCTGGAGCTGACGCGCCGGGGCTTGCAGGCGCTGGGTCTGGCCGGTGACTCCGGAGAGGAGAGGCCGTGACGCTGATGCGGGCCGCACGCCTCCACGCCCCCCGCACGGTTCGGGTGGATCGTCTTCCTCCGCCCGTGCCGCAGGCCGGCGAGGTGCTGGTGTCCATCGAGCGCGTCGGGGTGTGCGGCAGCGACGTACACCTGTTCCAGGGGCACCGCACGGCGCCCTATCCCATCATCATGGGGCACGAGGGGCTGGGACGGATCGCCGCCGTGGGCCCCGGCGTGGCCGCCGAGCGCGTGGGCCAGCGCGTCGTCCTCGAGCCCAACGTGCCCTGCGGGAGATGCCCCTGGTGCCGGCGCGGCCGCGGCGCGATCTGCCCCGACAAGCGCTCCCTGGGCGTGAACGTGCCCGGCGTGCTGGCCGAGTACGCGACCCTGCCCGCCACCCACGCCTGGGCCATCCCCGAGACGCTCTCCTGGCGGGACGCGGTGCTCATCGAACCCCTCGCCGTGGCCGTCCACGCCGTCGCGGTGTCCGGGCTGGTGCCGGGCGACGCCGCCCTGGTCCTGGGGTGCGGCACCATCGGCCTGGTCCTGACGCGCCTGCTGGCCGGCATGGGCGTCCGCGTCTGCGCCATCGATCTGGATGAGCGACGGGTGGAGGCCGCACGACGCGCCGGAGCCGCCGAGACGGTGGTGGTGTCCCGCGAGGACGCGCCGGGGCTCGCCCGCCGTGTCCAGGCCGGGGCTGCCTGGCCGGTGATCTTTGAGTCCTCCGGCACGGCCTCCGGGGCGGGCTGGTGTCTGGAGGCGGTACCGCGGGGGGGCACCGTGGTCCTGCTGGGACTGGCCACCGACCCCGTGTCCCTGCAACCCCTGCGCCTCGTGCGCGAGGGGATCACCATCACCGGCTCGATCATCTACGACCACCCCGATGATTTCCGCCGGGCGATCGGCCTGGTGACCGGTAGCGGGACGCTGCGGCTCGGCGATCTGGTCGAGTCCGAATTTCCCCTCGACGCCGTGGAGGATGCCCTGCAGGCCGCCGGAGGGATGCTGGCGGGGAAAGCCGTGGTGCGGGTCGCCGGTTGAGGTGATACAGGATGGGAGCCAAACCTCACAATGTCGCCCACCAGATCGTGCGGTTCCTGGAGGCGATCGGAACCAGATACGTCTTCGGCCTCTGCGGGCACACCGTGATCGCGCTGCTGGACGCCTTCCGGGACAGCCCGATCCGGTTCGTGATGAACCGGCATGAGCAGATCGCCGCGCACATGGCCGACGGCTATGCCCGTGCCTCCGGCGAGTGCGGGGTGCTGCTGACCCATGTCGGACCGGGCCTGACCAACGCCGTCACCGGAGTGGCCAACGCGGCGTTGGACTCCGTCCCGCTGCTCGTCATCGCCGGCGATGTCCCGGCATACTTCTTCGGCCGCCACCCGCACCAGGAAGTTCAGGTCCACAACGATGGCGATCAGTCCGCCATCTACCGACCCTTCGTGAAGCGCGTCTGGCGCGTAACGCAGCCCAGGGGGCTGGCCAGGATCCTGGAACGCGCCTACCTGCTCGCCACCAGCGGCCGTCCCGGCCCGGTGCTTGTGGACGTGGCCATGGACGTCCTGTCCCGTCCGGCGGAAGATCCCGACCCCCAGGCTCCGCGCCCGGCGGCGCGTCCGGGGCTGGACCCGGGGACGGCCCGCCGGATCGCCGAACGCCTGCTGGCGGCCCGACGGCCCGTGATCTATGTGGGCGGCGGCGTCATCAGCTCGGACGGCGCAGAAGAGCTCGCGCGGGTTGCCGAGCACCTCAACGCCCCCGTGGCCTACTCCCTGATGGGAAAGGGCGCGATCCCGGACGACCACCCGCTGGTGCTCGGGATGACCGGATTCTGGGGGACGGACCTGACGAACCGCGTGACGCGGCAGGCCGATGTGCTCCTGGCCGTGGGAACCCGGTTCGCCGAGGCCGACGCCAGTTCGTGGGATGCGAGATTCACCTTCGCCATCCCGCCCACGGAGCTGATCCACATCGATGTCGATCCGGCCGAGCTCGGCCGGTCCTTCCCGGTGACGATCGGAGCCGTTGCCGACGCCCGGGCGGCCCTGCGGGCAATCCTGGAAGCGCTGGTGGAGGCGGCGCCGCGCGGAGGTCGCGGACACGCCGACCTGGCGGCGATCCAGGCCGAGCGTGCCAAGTGGCGGGAGAGCCTTGTCGGGCCGATGCGGTCGGAGGCATACCCGCTCGCCCCCCAGCGCATCCTGGCCGAGGTGCGGGCCGCCCTGCCCAGGGACGGGATCCTGGTGACGGACGTCGGCTGGAACAAGAACGGCGTGGGGCAGCAGTTTCCCATCTATTTCCCACGGACGCACCTGACTCCGGGAGGGCTGGCCACGATGGGGTTCGGCCCGGCCGCCGTCCTGGGCGCCAAGCTGGCGAAACCCGAGCGCGCCTGCGTGGCGATGGTCGGGGATGGGGCGTTCAGCGCCAATCCCTCCGTGCTGGCGACGGCGGTGGAGCAGGGCATCAACGTCACGTGGGTGGTCATGAACAACTCCGCGCATGGGACGATTGCCGGGCTCATGAGCCAGCACTTCGGCCACACCCTGGGCTGCGAGTTCCGCCGGCAGGGGGAGGCGTACTCGCCCGATTTCGCCGCCGTGGCCCGAGCCTACGGGGCAGACGGCGTGCACATCGAGCGCGCCGGGGATCTGGCCCCCGCTCTGGGACGGGCCCTGCAGGGCCACCGGCCCACGGTCCTGGACGTGCCGATGACCAATGATCCGGTGCCGACCGGGGGCCACTGGGACATCAACGACATCTACCAATGGTAGCGGGCAGAGGCTGGACCGGAACAGGACGAAAGGCGGGCGTCGCGGCGGTGGACCGGGCGCTGACGGTCCTGACGGTGTTTCGCGAGGGCGACGTCACCCTGACCCTGGCTGAGATCGCCGAGCGTACCGGCATGTACAAGAGCACCATCCTGCGGCTGTGCGAGTCGCTGGCCCGCCACGGCTACCTGTACCGTGTCGACGGCGCAGGGTACCGGTTGGGCCCCACCCCGCTGCGTCTGGCCAGCCTGTACCAGCGGTCGTTCCGGGTGGGGGACCTCGTGGTGCCGATGTTGCAGAGACTGGTCCGGCAGACCGGCGAGAGCGCATCTTTCTACGTACGCGAGCAGGGCGTGCGTGTCTGCCTCCATCGCGTGGACTCCCCCCGGGCCATCCGCGATCACGTGCGCGAGGGAGACCACCTGCCGCTGGACCGGGGCGCCGCCGGACGGGTGCTGCTGGCCTTCAGCGGAGAGCCCGGGGAGGTGTATGCGCGGATCCGCCGTCGGTATGTCGCGGCCACCTTCGGCGAGCGCGATCGTGAGACCGCCGCAGTGGCCGCTCCGGTCTTCCGGCTCGGTCAGGAACTGGTCGGTGCGCTGTCGGTCTCCGGCCCCATCTACCGGTTCCGGGGCAGGGCCGCAGAACGGATTGCGGCCCTGGTCCTGGCCGCTGCGGCGGAGCTGACGGCCGATCTCGGCGGTGATCGCCGACCCTTCGACGAAAGGATTGTCCGTCGTGGACGCACCGCTTGAGGGCGTCCGCGTCCTCGACCTCACCAATGTGCTGGCGGGGCCCTTCTGCACCTTCCAGCTGGCCCTGCTGGGCGCCGACGTCATCAAGGTCGAAGTCCCGGGCAGCGGGGATCTGGCCCGGCAACTGGGCGCTGATCCGGCCCTGAACCGCGCCCTGATGGGCGCGTCGTTCTTGGCTCAGAACGCCGGGAAGCGCTCGGTGACCATCAACCTGAAGGATCCCGACGGTCGGAAGGTGTTCGAACGGCTGGTCGTCACCGCCGACGTGCTGGTGGAGAACTTCCGGCCCGGGGTGATGGCCAGGCTCGGCCTGGGATACGACCGCCTCTCCACGCTCAATCCGGACCTCATCTACTGCGCGATCTCCGGATTCGGCCAGGACGGCCCCCTCAGTGCCAATCCCGCTTACGATCAGATCATCCAGGGGCTGGCCGGAGTGATGGATGTCACCGGCGACGAGCGGAGCGGGCCGCTGCGCGTGGGCTTTCCGGTCTGCGACACCGTGGGCGGGCTGGCTGCGGCCTTCGCCATCGTCAGCGCGTTGCGCCTGCGCCAGCGGGAAGGCCGGGGCTGCCTGCTGGACGTGTCGATGCTCGAGGCCACGTTGGTCAGCATGGGATGGGTGGTGTCCAACTACCTGATCGCGGGCGAAGTCCCCCGGCGGTCGGGCAACGAGAACTTCACCGCCAGTCCCTCGGGGACATTTCGGACCGGGGAAGGGCTGTTGAACATCGCCGCCAACAAGCAGGAGCAGTTCGAGGTCCTGTGTCGGGAAATCGGACGGCCGGACCTCGTCACCGATCCCCGGTTCGTGGACCGCGAAGCCCGCCTGCGTCACCGCAGGGAGCTGACGGCCGAGGTGGAGGCCGCCCTGGCCCGGCGTTCGGCGGCCGAGTGGGAGGAGCGGTTGAACAGAGTCGGCGTGCCGGCCGGGCGCGTCCTCTCCGTCCCCGAGGCCCTGGCCCATCCGCAGGTCACGGCCCGCCGCCTGGTGCAGTGCTTCGACAACGTTGCGGGCATCGGCCGGGATGTTGCGGTGACCACGACCGGTGTGATGCTCTCGGGCCGTCGACCGGAAGCCTCCACTCCCCCTCCGCGCCTGGGGGAGCACACGGACGAGGTGCTGCAGAGCCTGGGACTCACGGCGGAAGAGATCGCCGCGCTCCGGCGGAAAGGGGCGATATGAACGAGCAGAGGCCTGACCCTGTTCAGGCCTGGTGGCGGACGGCCATTGTCGATATCGCGCCGGGGAGCATCCGCATCCGCGGCTATGCCATCGAGGACCTCATCGGCAACCTTGACTTTTCGTCGATGGTCTGGCTGATGCTGCGGGGCGAGGTGCCCACGATGGCCCAGGCCCGGCTCCTCGAGGCCGCCCTGGTCGCCGCCGTGGATCACGGACCCCAGGCGCCGTCCATCGCCATCGCGCGGATGACGGCGACCTGCGGGGTGGCGCTGAACAGCGCTGTGGCCGCAGGGGTGAACGCCCTGGGCGATGTGCACGGGGGAGCCGGCCAGCAGTGCATGGAGCTCTATCGTGCCGTGGCCGGCAGGTGGGATGAGGGGATGCCCCTGGAGCGGGCCGTGGAGGCGGTTCTGGACGGGTTCGGCCCTGACGCCTACGTTCCGGGGTTCGGCCACCGGTTCCACCCCGTTGACCCCCGGGCCGTGCGGCTCCTCCAGCTCGTCGGCCAGGCGGCCGATGCCGGGACAGTCTCCGGCCGATTTGCGCGCATTGCGCAGGCCGTGGAGGCGTTGCTGGAGAGGCGGGTCGGGCGGAGAATCCCCATGAATATCGACGGCGCCACGGCGGTGGTCTTCTGCGAACTGGACTTTCCGCCGGCCCTGGGCCGGGGCCTGTTCATCCTCTCTCGCGCCGTGGGCATCCTGGCGCACGCCTGGGAGCAGATGCTTCAAGGGGAGCGCATCAAGGGGCCCACCCCGCCGCGCGCCGGCTATACCTACGAAGGGGTTCCGCCTCGCCCCCTCCCTCCCCGGACGTAGGCCTGCCCCCGCCTGTGATGCTTGCGCTGCTCCCGCGGAGGGCCTAGGCTAACGTTCATGAGGAATATTGCGCTGATCGGGATGCCGGCGACGGGCAAGAGCGCCGTAGGGCGTCGCCTGGCGCTCACCTTGGGCCTTCCTTTCTTCGATACGGACGAGATGATCGAGAGCCGCGAGGACGCGTCCATCGCGGAGATCTTCGAGGCGCGCGGGGAGGCGTATTTCCGCAGCCTCGAGCAGGCGGTGATCAGCGAGGTGACCGGGCAGCCAGGTGTCGTGGCGACCGGCGGCGGCGTGGTGGAGCGGCCGGAGAACATGACGGCCCTCCGGGATTGGGGGTGGATCATCGCCCTGGTCGCTCCTCCCGAGGTACTGGCGCGTCGAGTCGGTCGGGCCGACCAGTGGCCGCTGCTCAAGGGCGGAGTTGTTGAGAACCTGGAGCGACTGTGGAAGCGGCGCGAGGCCGGCTATCGGACCGCGGATCTCGTCGTGGATGTCGCGGAAGAAGACGTGGACGAGGTGGTGCGGAGGATCCTCGAGTTTCTGGCCGAACGGGAGCCCACCGCAATCGTCACCGTCCATCCGCGCCATGCCCCGTCCTATCGGGCGATCGTGGGCGAGGGTGTGCGAGGGCTTGTCGGGCACTACGCGCGGGACGCCGGTCTCCAGGGCCGCGCCGCGGTGTTGGTCTCTCCCGCCGCCGCCAGGTCGTCCGGGATTCAGCTCTGCGATGCTCTGCAAGGAGCCGGATTCTCACCCGTCCTGATCGAGATTCCCGCCGGAGAGAGTGCGAAGACGTGGGAATCCGTCGGCTGGCTTTGCGACAGACTGGTCCAGGAGCAGCTCGACCGGACCGGGTGTCTGGTAGCCATGGGCGGTGAGGAAACGCTGGACATCGGGGGATTCCTCGCCGCCACGTACATGCGCGGCATCCCCAGTGTTTACCTGCCCACCACGTTGGTGGCCCAGCTCGACAGCTGCATCGGCGGTAAGGTGTCGCTCAACCACCCCCGCGCCAAGAATCTCATCGGGCTCCTCCACCATCCCCGGCTGGCCGTTGTTGACGTGCAACTGGCGCGGGCCGGGGGGGCCCGGGCGATGCGCGCAGGACTGGCCGAGGCCGTGAAGTACGGGGTCGTCGCCGATGCCGGGCTGTTTCGTTTTCTGGAGGAACGGGCGGGCGATCTGCTCCGCGGTGAAGGTCTTGCCGAGCTCGTGGCGTGGTGCCTGCGCATCAAGGCCGCCATTGTCGATGAAGATGAAGAAGGAACCGGACGCCGCCTGCTCCTCAACTACGGCCACACCTTCGCCCATGCCATCGAGGCCTCAACCGGGTTCCGCCGCTACACCCACGGTGAAGCGGTCGCCATTGGGATGACTCTGGCCGCCCGGGTGGGATCGGCCATGGGCATCACCGCCGGATCCCTGGAAGACCGGCAGACCGCGCTCTTGCGTCGGCTGGGCCTGCCCTGCGACTTCTCGGGGGTGGCCACGGCACACCTCGTGGAGGCCCTGTGGCGCGACAAGAAGAAGCAGGGCGCCCGGTTGCGGTTTGTGCTGCCGACGGATCTCGGCAGCGGAGAGGTGCGCAGCGACGTCCCCATCGACCTCGTGGCCCGCGTTCTGAGCGAACACGGGGCCGCGGCCGAACGGGCCGACCGGGACGGCAGCGCACAGGTCTGAAGGGCCTCGGGCCTGCCCGGACGCCGCCTCCCGCCCCAGGAGGTCCCGGGGGATTGTGCTATGATTCCGGGTATGATCGCCCCGCGAGCCGGCCAAAAGGTAGTGGGCATCATTGGCGATCCGGTGGCCCACTCCCTTTCTCCCCGTATGCACACGGCTGCCTTTGAGGCGCTGGGGATAGACTGGCGTTTCGTCGCTTTCCGGGTTCCGCCCGAGCATCTGGAGGACGCCCTGCGGGGGATCCGGGCGCTCGGTCTGGCCGGCGTCAACGTCACCATCCCCCACAAGCAGGCTGTCACGACCCTTGTCGATGATCTCGACCCGACGGCCCGCGCCATCGGTGCCGTGAACACCGTGCGCGTGGAGGCCGACCGTCTCGTCGGCTACAACACCGACGCTCCGGGCCTGCTGGATGCCCTGGTGCGCGACGGCGGTCGGAGCCCCGCCGGTGCCCGTTGTCTCGTCCTTGGCGCGGGCGGCGCCGGTCGCAGCGCCGCGTTTGCCCTGGCCGGCGCCCGGGCGGCGTCGGTGGTGATCCTGAATCGGACAGCTTCGCGCGCGGACGATGTGGCCGGACGGGTCGCCGACGCCCATCCGGCATGTTCGGTCCGGGCGGGGCCCCTCGACCCACGCACCGTCGCCCGGGCCGCGGAGGACGCCGACGTGATCATTCAGGCGACCAGTGCGATGCTCGGCGTGGCGGCCGACGGCCGCGGTGAGACGCCCGCCTGGCTGTGCGCATTGGAGGGCGCGCTGCGTCCCGGGGTGACCGTCCTGGACATGGTCTACACACCGCCGCGGACGGCGCTGTTGGTCGCGGCGGCGAAGGCGGGGGCACGGATCGTGGACGGTCTGAGCATGCTGGTCTACCAGGGGGCACGGAGTTTCGAGCTGTGGACCGGCCTGCCCGCGCCCATTGCCGCCATGCGGCACGCTGTTGACGGCGTGGCCCGGCGCTGATGGCGCTGCGCTTTCTCACTGCGGGAGAGTCCCACGGCCGGGCGCTCACGGCGATCCTCGAGGGGTTGCCGGCCGGCCTGGTGGTGAGCGTTGAGGAGATCAACGCCCAGATGTCCCGGCGTCAGGTGGGCTACGGGCGCAGTCCCCGGATGAAGCTGGAAGCCGACCGGGTGGAAATCGTGTCCGGGCTGATGGGCGGGGAGACGATCGGCGCCCCCGTCGCCCTGCGGGTGGAAAATCGAGACGTGCGCCTGGACGAGCCTCCGCTGACGCGGCCGCGTCCCGGACACGCCGACCTGGCCGGCGCGATGAAATACGGCTTCCGCGACCTGCGGCGGGTGCTGGAGCGGGCGAGTGCGCGGGAGACCGCGGCCCGTGTGGCCGTCGGGGCGGTCTGCCGGGCGTTTTTGGGCGCCTTTGGTATTTCCATCTTCAGCCACGTCGTCGAGATCGGGTCCGTTGCGATCACCCAGCGCCCCCTGCGCTGGGAAGACATCCCGGGTGTGGCCGAGGGTTCGGATCTCCGCTGCGCGGATGCCGCGGCGGAAGCCAGGATGCGCGAGGCCATCGAGGCGGCCCGGAAGGCCGGGGATACCCTGGGTGGAGTATTCGAGGTTGTGGCCCTCGGCGTGCCGCCCGGCCTCGGCAGTTATGTGCACTGGGACAGAAAACTGGACGGACGACTCGCCCAGGCCGTGATGTCGATTCCCGCGGTAAAGGGCGTGGAAGTGGGGTCGGGGTTCGAAATGGCGCGCACTCCGGGTTCGCGCGCCCACGACGAAATCCGTTACCAGCCAGATCGGGGTTTCTTCCGTGAGACGAACCGGGCCGGGGGCATGGAGGGAGGCGTCACCAACGGCGAGCCGGTGGTGGTGCGGGGGGCCATGAAGCCGCTCTCCACGTTGATGGCCCCGCTCCTCTCGGTGGATCTGGAGACGAAGGCGCCTTCCCGCGGGGCCGTTGTGCGCAGCGATGTTTGCGCCGTGCCGGCCGCCGGTGTCGTGGCGGAAGCGATGGTCGCCTTCGTGCTGGCGGACGCCTTCCTCGAGAAGTTCGGGGGAGACACGATGGCCGATATCGGGGCGACCTACCGGGCGTACCGTTCCCGCCTCCGCGACCTGTGATCGGCTCTCTCCTCGATGCGTAACGTTGTCCTGATCGGCTTCATGGGCACGGGGAAGAGTGCGGTCGGGCAGATCCTCGCCCGCCGGCTCGGCTGGACCTTCGTGGACATCGACCGGCGCGCGGCGAGGCGGGAGCGGGCGACGGTCCCGCAGATCCTGGCCAGACACGGCGAGGGATACTTTCGGGACGTGGAAGCGCGGATCATTGCCGAGGTCGCCGGGCGGCGCGACCTCGTGATCGCGACCGGGGCCGGAGTCGTGCTCCGTCCCGAGAACATGCGGCGTCTGCGCGCCAACGGATGGATCGTTTCACTGACGGCGCCCGTGGACGTGCTGCTGACCCGCCTCGGCGAGCGGCGGCCGTCGCTGGGCGGGGATGCGCGCGGTGAGGTGGTGCGCCTGCTCGATCAGCGCCGGCCGCTGTATCGCGATGCGGATCTGATGATCGACGTTTCGGTGGCCACACCGGACCGTGTGGCCGATGCTGTGCTGGCCTTCCTGGGTCGGCGCGATCGCCGGACGGTCCCGGTGCATCTGTCCGGCCGCGACTATCCGGTCCACATCGGCGAGGGCATCCTGCCGTTGCTGCCCGTCGACCTCGCCGCGCTGGGGGCGGGACGGCGGGTGGCCGTGGTCACGCACCGTAGCGTCAGGCGATCCGCCGCGGGGGCCCTCCTGGGGGTGCTCCGGAGCCAGGGGTTCGAGGTCTCGGTGTTCGACGTGCCGGCCGGTGAGGGCTCGAAGAGCCTGGTTATGGTCGGGGCGCTCTGCACGCGGTTGGCCCGGGCCAGGGTGGACCGCCACAGCACGCTGCTGGCCGTCGGCGGCGGGGTGGTCGGAGATCTGGGCGGATTTGTCGCGGCAACGTACATGCGGGGCATCCGGCTGGTGCATGTCCCCACGACGCTGCTGGCCATGGTGGACAGCAGTATCGGGGGGAAGACTGGCGTCAACCACGCGGGGGTGAAGAACCTCGTCGGCGCCTTCTACCAGCCATCGGCCGTTGTCGCCGACGTCCGAACACTGCAGACTCTTCCAGAGCGAGAACTCCGAAGCGGGCTGGCCGAGGTGGTGAAGACCGCCGTCGTCGGGGACGCCGATCTCTTCGAGTTCCTGGAGGACAACCTTGCCGCCGTACTCCGCCGGGAGCCGGATGCGTTGATTGAGGTCATTTCCCGCTGCGCCGCTTTCAAGGCCCGGGTGGTGGAAGCGGACGAAGCGGAGCGCGCCGAACGCCAGATCCTGAATTACGGCCACACCCTCGGGCACGCCGTCGAGGCGGCGGCGGGATTCCGGGGGCTGACCCACGGTGAGGCCGTGGCCATCGGGATGGCCCTGGAGGCCCGCCTGGCCCAGCGCCTCGGGCTGACGTCCGCGGCGACGGTCGAACGGCAGAACGCGCTGCTGGCCCGCATCGGACTTCCCGTCAGGCTGGGCCCGGTGAGTCGGGCCGCGGTGTGGCGGGCACTGGCCCTGGACAAGAAGTCGAAGGACGGGGTGCTCCGCTGGCCGATGCTGGTAGGCATCGGTTCGGTGCGGCGCGAACAGGAAGTCCCGGAGGCCTTGCTGCGGGAGGTCATCGGTGGCTCACGCTGACGTCAAGTGCGGTCCCGTACTTTCTCCGGGGACTGATTTCGAGCCGACGCCCATCGGTCGCGACGCGGTCGAGGTGCGCTAGTCCCATGCACATTCGCGGGATCCGAGGGGCGACGACCTGCGCCGCCGACGAGGAGGAGGCGATCCTCGAGGCGACGGAGGAACTGCTGCGGCAGATGGCCGACGCCAACGGCGTGGAGTCCGACGAGATCGCGGCCATCATCTTCACGGCGACGCAGGATCTCACCGCGGCCTTCCCCGCCGAGGCGGCGCGCCGGCTGCGGTGGAACCTGGTGCCGCTGCTCTCGGCCACGGAGATGGCCGTGTCGGACCCCCGCGCCGTGCCCCGCTGCATTCGCGTGCTGATGCTCTGGAACACCCCGCGCTCCCAGGAAGAGGTCGTGCACGTGTACCTGCGCGGCGCGGCGCGGCTGCGGCCCGACCTCAAGGAGCGGCGGGTCTAGCCCGGCGATGGACGTCGTCGTCGCCCCGGCCGCGCGTCTGGCGGGGACCGTGCGCGTCCCCGGCGACAAGTCGATCTCCCACCGCGCCGCGATCCTGGGCGCGCTGGCCTCCGGGACCACGACCATCCGGAACTTTCTGCGGGCCGAGGACTGCCTGCGGACGCTGGAGTGTCTGCGGGAGCTGGGGGTGACCATCGAGGAGGACGGAGCGCACCTGGTGGTCCATGGCGCCGCGGGACGGCTCCGGGAGCCGGACCGCGCGCTGGACGCCGGCAACTCCGGCACCACGATGCGGCTGCTGGCCGGTGTCGCTGCGGCCCAGCCCATCGCCGTGGTGCTCGACGGCGACGCGTCGCTGCGCCGGCGCCCGATGGACCGCATCGCCGAACCGCTCCGGAAGATGGGCGCGTACGTCGGCCTGCGGGACGGGCGTTACCCTCCCCTGCGCATCACGGGGGCCCGGCTGCGCGGCATCACCTACGAACTGCCGGTGCCCAGCGCCCAGGTCAAATCGGCCGTCCTGCTGGCCGGGCTGCTCGCCGAGAGCGAGACGGTGGTCGTCGAGCCGGTGCCCACGCGGGACCACACCGAGCGCATGCTGGCCCGGTTCGGCGTCCCGATCCGCCGGGACGGCCGGCGCATCGTCCTCCCTCCCGGCCTGCCTGTCGGATGCGAGGTGACGGTCCCCGGGGACATCTCCTCGGCCGCCTTCTTTCTGGCCGCCGCGGCCCGGGCCGGCTCGAAGGTCACGGTCGAAGATGTCGGCGTGAACCCGACGCGGACCGGCGTGCTGGAGATTCTGGAGCAGATGGGCGCGGCGGTCGAGCAGACGTCGCCCCGCGACGTGGGGGGCGAGCCGACCGCCGCCGTCACCGTGCGCGGCGGGCGGCTGCGCGGGGTGACGATCCGCGGACCGATCATCCCGCGGGTCATCGACGAGCTGCCGGTGCTCTGCGTGGTGGCGGCGGCCGCGGAAGGCAAGACCGTGATCCGCGACGCGGCGGAGCTGCGGGCCAAGGAGTCCGACCGCATCGCCGTGATCGCCGCCGGGCTGCGGGCGCTGGGCGTGGCGGTGAAGGAGCGCCCCGACGGGATCGAGATCCGCGGCGGCGGGCTGCGGGGCGGCGTGGTGGACGCCGCGGGAGATCACCGCCTCGCCATGGCCTTCGTCGTGGCCGGGCTGTTCGCCGATGCGCCGGTGACGGTGCGCGGGGCAGAGGCGGTGGCCGTCTCCTTCCCGGGGTTTTTCGACACCCTCGACCAGCTGGGCGGGAAGACTGCCGCGCTGGGTGCGGCGGAGGATGGGTAGCGTCGCGGCCGTAGCCCGGGCGATGTGCGCCGGCATCGGCCGCGTCATCGTCGGCAAGGAACAGGTCATCGAACTGGCGCTGGCCGCGCTGCTCTGCGAAGGCCACCTCCTGATCGAGGACGTGCCGGGCATCGGCAAGACCATGCTGGCGAAGTCGCTGGCCCGCACCCTGGGCTGCACCTTCCGCCGGCTGCAGTGCACGCCCGACCTGCTGCCGGGGGACATCACCGGCGTGCACTTCTTCAACCAGAAGACCCAGCAGTTCGAGTTCCGCCCCGGGCCGGTGTTCACCAACATCCTGCTGGCCGACGAGATCAACCGCGCCACCCCGCGCACCCAGGCCGCGCTGCTGGAGTGCATGGAGGAGCGGCAGGTCACCCTGGAGACCGGCACGGTGCCGCTGAACCGTCCCTTCATGGTCATCGCCACGCAGAACCCCATCGAGCTGCAGGGCACCTTCCCCCTGCCCGAGGCGCAGCTGGACAGGTTTCTCATGCAGCTACCGGTCGGGTACCCCTCCGCGGCGGATGAGGTGGAGATCCTGCGGCGCTTCCGCACCCACAACCCGCTCCACGACCTGCAGCCCGTGACCAGCGCCGACGAGCTGGTCGCTCTCCAGCAGCAGGTGCGCGCGGTCCACGTCAGCCCGGCGGTGGAGGAGTACATCGTGGCCATCGTCCGCGCCACGCGGGCGCATCCGGAGATCGAACTGGGGGCCAGCCCCCGCGGCAGCCTCGGGTTGTACCGCGCCGCCCAGGCCCTGGCCGCGATCCGCGGGCGGACGCACGTCCTGCCGGACGACGTGAAAGAACTCGTGCCGGTGGTCCTCCCCCACCGCCTGATCACGACGGCGCAGGCCCGGCTGCGTGAGCGCGGCGCCCGGGAGATCGCCCAGGAGATCCTGCGGTCCGTCCCGGCCCCGGTCGAAGCGGAGTAGATGTACACCCAGGGCTGGCTGCTGGTCGGCTGGATGCTCATCGCCATCGGGCTGGCGGCGCGCCACGGCTTCGCCTTTCTGCTGGGGGCGGTGGTCCTCTGCAGCGCCGGCGCCTCGTACCTGTGGGACCGGTTCTGCCTGGCCCGCGTCGAGTATCGCCGCAGCTTCACCCCGCGCCGCGCCTTCTACGGCGAGACCGTGACCTTCACGATGGAGGTGACGAACCGCAAGATCTTGCCCCTGGCCTGGCTGGAGGTGATCGACGAGCTGCCGGTCGAGCTCGAGCTCCTCAGGGGACGCGTCATCCCCAGCGTGCGGCAGCGCCGACAGCACCTGGTCAACCTCTTCAGCGTGCGATGGTACGAGCGGGTGCGGCGGCACTTCACGGTCCGCTGCGCCGCGCGCGGATACTTTCCTCTGGGGCCGGCCCGGGTGCGCTCGGGCGACGTCTTCGGCTTCACGGTCCGCGGGATGGATCTGGAGCATACCGACTACCTGCTGGTCTATCCCAAGGTCGTCCCCCTCGAGGCGTTGGGGTTGCCCGCCCTCCATCCCATCGGCGATCTGGCCACGCGGCGCCCCCTCCTGGAGGATCCCACCCGCATCGTCGGCGCCCGGGGGTACCAGCCCACCGACCCCCTCCGCCGCATCCACTGGAAGGCGACGGCGAAATCGGGCGGGCTGCAGAGCAAGCTCTACGAGCCGACGACGAGCCATCGCTTCGCCGTCTTCCTGAACCTCGACACGCTGGGCCGGTTCGCCGAGTACCGCGGGTTCGTGCGCGCCCTGCTCGAGTTGAACATCCTCACCGCGGCCTCCATCACCAGCTGGGCCATCGGGCAGGGGCATCTGGTGGGTCTCTACGCCAACGGCTACCTGCCCCACGGGCTGCGCTGGATCCGGATCCCTCCCGCCTCGGGGAGCGCGCACCTGGCGACGATGCTGGAGGCGCTGGCCAAGGTGTTCCCCACGCCCGTGATGCCGGTCGGCGATCTGATGCAGCTGGAGGCGCCGGGACTGCCCTGGGGCACCACGGCGGTCGTGGTCACTGCGGTGACCGATGCGGCGCTCAGGTCCGGCGTGGCGCGGCTGCTGGAGGCCGGACACACTCCCGTGCTTGTGCTCGTGGGCGAAGAGGCCGAGCCCATCGCCGAGCCAGTTCCCACCTACCGGGTGCGATCGGACCGGGGCTGGCGGGCGCTGGAAGGCCTCGCGCTGCGCCCTGCAGGTGTCGCGCCGTGACGGTCCTCCTGCGGGAGCTGCTGGCCCTCGGCCTCGTGGTGATCGAGTTCTGCTGGCTGTATCCGTGGGTCTTGCTGGCCACCGGCGGATTCTACGGTCCGGCCTCCGCGCCGCTGCTTCCCCCGGGGGCCGCGCTCCTCCTGCTGGCCGGGGGGTTCGTGGCGGTGCGCCTGGTCTCGGGACGCCCCTGGGCCCTGGCCACCGTGCGGGCCGTCGTCGTGGGGACGGGACTGGTGTTCGGGCTGGGCGCGGTGAAGATGGCCCACTACCCCGCGGCGCCCGTGTACGATCTGCGCTGGGTGGCGACACTGCTCCAGGCGGCCCACGACGCCCTCCCCGTGATCCTCCCTCCGGTGATGGGGGCGCTCCTGGCCACGCTGCTGTGGTGGCGGGGGATCGTGCTGGGCGAGCGGGAGTTCACGCATTTCGAGGTGGAGCGCGCCTTCCGCCGCGGCGTGGGCTGGACGGTGACGTTTGTCATCCTCTTCGTCATCTACGGGGACGCCCGCGGGTTCGTCCCGGCCGCCTCCGCCCCCGGCTACCTGTTGGGGTTCTTCTCCTGCGGGCTGGTGCTGCTCGCCGTGACACGGCTGCTGGAGATCTGGCGGGAAAACCAGGCCGAGGCCGCCCAGGCTCTGGCCGCGAACCGCCACTGGCTGCTGCTGCTGGTCGGCGTTGTGGGGATGATCCTTTCCGGGGCCGCCTTGCTCTCAGGGCTGCTCAACGTCCGGTTCCGCCCGGTGGTGCTCTCCTGGCTGCGCCCGCTGGCGCCGGTGGTCGAGGTCCTCTTCCTCACCCTCTTCGCCGTGGCGCTCGTCGTGGCCAAGGTGATCATCTTCGTGCTCTCCCGCCTGCCGTGGCGTCCTGTGCGGTTCGATCCCCAGGGGACGCTGCAGCAACCCCTCTCCGCGCTGTTGCGGGAACTGCCGCCCCGGGTCGTGAGCGGCGCCCGCTGGGGAGTGGTCTTCCTGGTTATCGTCGCGCTCATCGCGCTGGTGGCCGTGGCCATCGTCCGGGCGCGGCGTCGGCCGCGCCGGGCCGACGAGGACGAGCGGGAGTCGGTGTGGGATGCCCGCGCCGTGCTGGCGGGGATGGGCAGGGCGTGGCGCTCGCTGTGGGAGCGACGGCACGCCGTGGCGGGAGAAGCCGACCATCCGGCGGTGGGGGCGCTCCGCACGATCTATCGGGAACTGCTGCGGATCGGTCGCGGGCTGGGCACGCCGCGGAACCCGGCGGAAACCCCCTACGAATACCGGCCGCGATTGCGCGCCGCGCTCCCGTCCACCGCGACGGAGATCGCCTTTCTCACGGAGGCGTATGTGCGCGCGCGGTATTCCCCCTCTTTGCCCTCCGACCAGGAGGTGGAAGAGGCGCGGGATGCGCTGGAGCGCGTGCGGAACGCGTCATCAATCTCGGGCGGAGGGGAGGAGTAGGCCCCACCGGCGGTGCTCGGGGGTGCGATCCGGCCTTACCCCCGCATCCCGGCGGGGGCCGGGATTCCCAGGTCGGCGGCGAGACTGCTCAGTGCGACCTCTGTTTCGGCGGGGAGGGGGATCCCGCGTTCCGCGTACTCGAGCGCCCGACGATGCTCGATCTCTCCCGGCAGGTAGACCCGCTCGGCGCCTTCCATGGGCGGAAGGGCCCGGACCTCCTGCGCCAGGCGGGCCACCCGGCGCACGAAATCTTCCTGAGGGCCGAAGGAGGCCGGCGAGATCGCGGCCAGCAGGTGGCCGACGCCCTGGACCCGATCGAGGTGCTCGTAGAGCGGGATGATCTCCGGCCCGGAAGCGGCACCGGGGAGCAGACCGGCCAGGATGTCGATCATCAGGGAGAGCCCGGACCCCTTGGGCCCGCCGAAGGGGAGGATTGCGCCGCCGTTCAGCACCTGGCGGGGATCGGTCGCGGGGCGCCCTTCGCGGTCGATCCCCCACCCTTGGGGGATGGGCTCGCCCCGGGCCGCCGCCGTCTTGATCCGCTGGTGGGGGACGATGCTGGTGGCCATGTCCAGGACGATGGGCGGCTCCGCGCCCGCGGGCACCGCGATGGCCATCGGGTTGGTCCCCAGGTACTTCGCGCGGGCCCCCCAGGGGGCGACCTGGGCGTCCGCATTGCTCAGCGCCAGGCCGATCAGCCCCTGGGCGCTGGCCCGCATCGCCAGGTGAGCCAGCATCCCGCAGTGGTTGCTGTTGCGTACGCCGACGAACGCGACGCCGTGCTCCCTTGCCCGGGCGATGGCCAGATCCATGGCCCGGGTGGCCATGGCGATCCCGAACCCGCCCTGCGCGTCGACCACCACCACGGGGCCCGCGTCCCGCACGACCGACAGCACGGCGGAAGGGTTGATGGATCCGTGCTGCAGGCGGCGCACGTAGATCGCCGTGCGCACGACGCCGTGGGAGTGCACCCCCCGCAGGTCGGCCGCGACCAGGCCGTCGGCGACCAGCCGGGCGTCGTCGGGGGTCGCGCCCGCCGTCGTCAGGGCCCGGACGACGAAGGCGTGCAGGTCGGATGCCGCGTAGCGGGTCAGTCCATCCATGCGCCGCCGTTGATGTCCAGGGTCTCGCCGGTGATGAATCCCGCGCCCTCCGAGACCAGGAAGGCCACGGCCTCGGCCACCTCCTCGGGGGTCCCCAGGCGGCCCAGCGGGATCCCGGCCAAGACCGCGGCCCGTTTCTCGGGAGTCCACTGCGCGCTCATCTCCGTCTCAATGGCGTGCGGGGCGACCGCGTTGACGGTGATCCCCCAGGGGGCGAGTTCCCGGGCCAGCGTCTTTGTCAGCGCCAGTATCCCCGCTTTGGACGAAGCGTACCCCGGCGCCGATGCCAGGTCCCCGGTCTTGCCGGTGATCGACGCCACATTCACGATGCGGCCCCAGCCCGCGGCCTTCAGGTAGGGCACCGCGGCGCGGCAACAGTAGAAGGTGCCCGTCAGGTTGACGGCAAGGACCTGGTGCCAGTCCTCCAGCGTCATCGTCTCCAGCGTCCCCCGGCGGATGATGCCGGCGTTGTTCACCAGGATCTCCAGCGCGCCGAACCGCTCCTTGACCGCCGCGCACATGGCGCTGACGGCCTCCCAGTCGGTGACGTCGCAGGGGACGCCCATCGCCGTGCCTTCCTCGGCGACGATCTGCTCCACGGCCCGGCGGACGAGGTCGTCACTGACGTCGTTGACGGCCACCCGGGCGCCGCCCCGCGCCAGCCGGCGGGCGATGGCCAGCCCGATCCCGCGGCCGGCCCCGGTGACCAGCGCGGTGCGCGGCCGCTCAGCCATCGGTCTTCCCCGGAACGAGCAGCGCCTTGATGGCGCGGCCCTCTTCCTGCGCCTCGAACGCCTCCCGCCACCGGCGCAGCGGCAGCTGCAGGCTCAGCAACGGGCCCACGGAGAGCCGGCCCGCGCCCAGCAGCCGCAGCCCCGTGACCCAACTGGAGTGGCGGCTGCTGAAGGAGAAGGAGAGGTCGATCCCTCGGAAGAGCGCGGTGTCGGCCGGGAAGGCCACCTCGGGACGCCCGGTGATCCCGACCTGGCAGATGCGGCCCAGCCGGCGGACCAGCGCCGGAAGCGAGGCCAGGGCCGGCGGCGCGCCGGAGGTCTCGATGGCGACATCGACGCCCTCCCCGCCCGTGGCCTCCATAACCCGCGCGGTGAGGTCCTCCTCGGCCACGTTGACGGCGAGATCCGCCCCGAGCCGGCGGGCCGTGGGCAGCCGCAGCGCGCCGTCGCGGCCGGCGCCGGTTACGATCACCATCCCCGCCCCTGCGGCGCGTGCCACCTCCAGGCAGAGTAGGCCGATCGGTCCGGGTCCCGTGATCAGCACCCGCTCTCCGGGCCGCACGGCGGCGCGCTCGAGGACGGCGTGCACGGCGATGGCAATGGGCTCGGCCAGGGCGGCTTCCTCGAAGCCGACGCCCTCCGGGATCCGGTGCAGGAGGTCGGCGGGCATCCGCACATACTTCGCGAATGCGCCGTCCCGCCCGATGCCCGGCGGGCGCTTGTGGGGGCAGATGTGGCGGTTGCCCGTGCGGCACAGGTAGCACACGCCGCAGCTGCCGGTGCTGGTTTCCGAGACCACCCGGTCGCCGACAGCATACCCGGTCACGCCCGACCCGACCGCCGCGACGGTTCCCGCGAACTCGTGGCCGAGCACCACCGGGGGCCAGTAGGGGTGCTCGTCGCGGTAGATGTGCAGGTCGCTGCCGCAGATCGCCGCGGCCGCCACCTCGATGAGCACCTCCCCCGGCTCGGGGACCGGCTCGGGCACCTCGCGGATCTCCACCAGCCCGGGCCCGCGGCCCACCTTCATCACGCCCAGCATGACCGGCCCTCCTCGCTCACTGTTTGATCGCCCCGGCCGTGAGGCCCTGGACCAGCCAGCGCTGCAGGAGCAGGTAGAAGACGACGCCGGGGATGCCTCCCATCAGGGCGCCGGCCATCAACTCCGGCCACTTCACGAAGAACTCCTGGACGGTCCGGGCGATGGCCAGGGTCACGGTGACCATCGCCTCGCTGCTGGTCAGCGTCTGGACCCAGAGCAGGTCGCCCCAGGCCAGCAGGAAGGCGAAGAGCATCGTCGCCACCATCCCGGGCCGGATCAACGGGAAGACGACCCGGAAGAAGACGGTGAAGCGGCCCGCCCCGTCCACGATCGCCGCCTCGTCCAGTTCGGTGGGGATGCCGTCGATGAACCCCTTGAGCATCCAGATGGCAAAGGGCAGGCAGATGGTGAGGAAGGCGATGATCAGTCCCGTGCGGGTGTCATAGAGTCCCAGGCGGGAGAGGATCTGGAAGTAGGGGCCCACCAGGAGCACCCCCGGGAGCATCTGGGTGGTGAGGACGAACCCCATGAGCGTGCCCTTCGCCGCCAGGGGGAAGCGGGAGAACCCGTAGGCGGCCAGGGCGCCGACGAAGGTGGAGATCACCGCCGTGGACAGCGAGACGACGGTGCTGTTGAGGAAGTAGATGGCGTAGTGCTTGCGCAGCCACATCACCACGTAGGCTTCCACCGTCGGCGTCTCGGGCAGCCAGGTCACCGGCACGCGCAGCGCCTCGATCTCCGGCTTCAACGAGGTCAGGACCATCCAGAGAAAGGGGAAGAGAACGAAGACGCCCACCAGCCCCAGCCCGAGGTAGACCAGGGCGGCCACCAGGCGCGAGCGGCTGTAGATCAACGAGGCTTCCATCGCCGTCACTCCTGCCGGACGATCATCCGCACATAGGGCAGCGAGACGAGCAGCAGCAGGCCCGTCATGGCGATGGCCATCGCCGAGGCGTACTCGAACCGGAAGAACTGGAAGTACTGCTTGAAGACCTGCGTGGAGAGGACCTCGCTCATGATCCCCGGTCCTCCCGCGGTCATAGCCTGAATCAGGCCGAACCGGCGGACCTCCCAGATGGTGTCCAGGGCCAGGGCCACGATCAGGACCTTGCGCAGCCCGGGCAGCGTGACGTGGCGGAAGCGCTGCAGGGTGCCGGCCCCGTCGATGGCCGCGGCCTCGTACAGTTCGATGGGGATGCTCTGCAGGCCGGCCAGGAGGATGATCATGACGAAGGGGAAGCCGCGCCAGACGTTGGCCAGCACGACCGCGGGCAGCACCAGGCGCGGCGAGGTCAGCCACTCCACCGGCGCGGCAATGAGGCCCGCCCGGAAGAGCAGGTCGTTCATGAGTCCGTACAAGGGGTTGAGGATCCACTTCCAGACGATGCCGGCCACGACGTCCGGGACCACCCAGGGCAGCAGCGCCATCACCCGAAAGGCCGTCCGCCCGAAGAGCGGCCGGTTCAACGCCAGCGCCACGGCCAATCCCAGGAGCAGGTGCAGGGCGACGCTGGCCACGACGAAGATCGCCGTGTTGGCCAGGACCTGCCGGAAGACGTCGGAACGCAGGAGGTCGGCGTATTGGACCAGCGTATAGCCCGAAGACCCGCGGCCCGCCGAGAGGCTGAGGCGCAGGCTGCGCAGGGCGGGGTACGCCAGGACGGCCAGGAGCAGCAGCAGCGCGGGGGCGACGAAGAGATAGCCCATGTGACGGTCCCGCAGGAGGGGCGGGCGGATCCCCGGCCCCGTCCGCGGGACCGCCCGGGGACCCCGGCGGGCGGAGTCCCCGGAAACGGCGTCAGCGACTGCGCGCCAGGATGGCGTTGACCCGGGCATGGGCATCGGCCAGCGCCCGGTCCGGTGTCTTGGCGCCGGCGATGGCCTCGTGGAGCGCCGTGGTGAAGGCGTCGAAGATCTCGGGCCACTCCTTGATCATCGGCTCGAGCCGGGCGTGGGCCAGTTCGCCGACGATGACCCGCGAGAATTTGTCGGTGCGGACCATGGGCAGCGCGTTCACGTCCTTGCGGGACGAGATCACGCGGTTGTCCTCGAAGAACTTTTTGTCCATCTCCTTGCTGCTGAGGAACTTGATGAACTTCCAGGCCGCCTCCGGGTGCCTGGTGAAGGGGCTCATGATCCAGCCGGACTGCCAGGCCGCGGTGATCCGGACCTTTCCCACCGGCACCGGCGCCGCCTCCAGCGTGGCGTAGGCGTTCATCTTCGGGTTGAGGTCATTGATGATGGGATAGGACCAGCCCGAGCCGATCTTCATCGCCACTTTCCCGGAGGCCATCTGGGTGCGGACATCGCCGGGCCCGAAGGTGGTCACGCCGGGCGGGACGACCTTGTGCACGGTGGCCAGTTCGACGATGTAGGTGAAGGCCGCGCGGAACTCCGGCGTGTTCATCGCCGACGCCCGGCCGTCCGGGGTGATGAAATCGGCGCCGAAGCTCCAGACGACGGGGGTGATGCGCAGCGGCAGCCCCGGGTTCCTGGAGGCGGGGATGCTGAAGCCCCACTGGTCGACGCGGCCGTCCCCGTCGGTGTCGCGGGTCAGCCGCCGAGCATAGTCCAGAAATTCGGTCCAGTTCCTGGGCGGACGATCGGGGTCCAGCCCGGCCGCTCGGAACATCTCCCGGTTGTAGATCAGGACCATGGACATGAAGTCTCCGGGCATGGCCATGATCTTGCCCTTGTAGGTCATGACCTTGATCGGCGTGTCGTACCAGGCCTTGAGAAAGTTCGGTCCCTCCTTCTGGATGAAGGGCGTCAGGTCGGCCGCGCACCCCATCTCGAAGAACATGGTCAGCGAGAAGTTGTGGAGCTTCACCACATCCGGCATGCGCCGGGCGGCGCACTCGGTCTGGTAGCGCGCCTCCTTTTCGGCGTACGAGATGGGTTCGGGAACGATCTTGATCCCGGGATTCCGGCTCTCGAAGATGTTGATGGCCTCACGGAGGGATCGTCCCCACACGGTCTCGACGAGATGCCAGTTGGAGAAGCGCAGCGTGACCACTTCCTGGGACCGCGCCGGGACCAGTCCCCCGAAGACCAGGGCGGCCGTCAGGGCCAGGCCCAGCACGCTGCGTGCCACCGTCCCCTGTCTGCTCATCCCTGCCACCTCCCGCCGCGTTGTTGTCCGCCTCGTCCTATACGCCATCTCCCCGATCGCCCGCTTCGCGATCTACGCTCGCTCGCTCACTGTGGCCTGATGCGTGCCGAGGAACTCGATGATCTGTCCCCGCGTGGGGATAGAGGCGACGGCGCCGAGGCCCGTGGTCGCCAGCGCCCCGGCCGCATTCGCCAGCCGGGCGGCTTCCGGCACGCCAGCGCCGGAGAGCCAGGCCGCGACGAAGACGCCGGCGAAGGCGTCGCCCGCCCCGGTGGTATCGACGACGTCCACGGGCCACGCCGACAGCGGGTACCGCTCCCCTTCCGCCGTAGCCACCAGACACCCCCTGGCCCCGCGCTTCAGCAGGACGAGGCGCGGTCCGAGAGCCAGGATCCTGTCCACCACGCCTTCGGCGGGCAGACCCGGATAGAGCAGCGCGGCGTCTTCGTCGCTGACGAACACGAGATGGGCGCGGGAAAAGGTCTGCGTCACCACCTGCCGCGCCGTGTCCAGGGGCCACAGACGCGGGCGCACGTTGGCGTCGTAACTGATGGTTCCGCCGGAGCGCCCGACGATGGTCAGCGCGGCTTCAACCGTCTCCCGCGCCGAGGCGGAGATCGCCTGGGTGATCCCCGAGGTGTGGAACACCCGGGCTCCGGCCAGGTAGGATTCGTCGAGATCCTCCGGGCGCAGCCGCGAGGCCGGCGATCCGGACCGGTAGTAGGTGAACTCGTGGAGTCCCGCCTCCAGCAGGGAAATGAAGTACACGCCCGTGATCCCTTCGGGCTCGACGATGACGCGGCTGCGGTCCACGCCTTCCCGATCCCACAGGGCCAGGAAGGCCCGGCCGAACTCGTCTCCTCCCACCCGCGTCACATATCCGCAGGGTACGCCCATCCGCGCCACGGCCACGATGAAGTTGGCCGTGTCCCCGCCGAATCCGCGGCGGAAGGTGCGCGCCTCGGCCAGCCCGCCCCGCTGTTCGGCGGCGAACTCGACCATCGGTTCGCCCAGCGCCACCACGGCCGGGACGCTGTTACCGCCCACCGTGCGTCTCCGTGGCATGCTGTGTCCAGCCCAGCGCGCGTGACACCTGCTCGGCCGCCCGGCGCACCTCCGGGCCCAGCCGCCGCACCCGCTCCAGGGTGATCCGGCTGGCCGGCCCGGAAAGACTGATCGCTCCCACCACCTGCCGGCGATGGTCGAAGATGGGCGCGCCCACGCACCGGATGCCGTCCTCGTTCTCGATGTTGTCCACCGAGAAGCCGCGGGCGCGAACGGTGGCCAGCTCGGCGAAGAGCCGCCCGCGGTCGGTGATGGTGTTGGGCGTGCGGCGCGGCATCCCCACCGCGTCCAGGATGCGGTTCACCTCATCGACGGGAAGGTGCGCCAGCATCGCCTTCCCCAGCGCCGTGCTGTGCGCGGGCATGATCTTGCCGATCGCCGAGGCCATGCGCATCGGACCGGGCGACTCCACCTTGTCGATGTAGACCACCTGCCCCTGCTCCAGTACGGCCAGGTGCGCCGTCTCGCCGGTGCGGTCGCGCAGGTCGAGCAGGACGCTTCGGCCGGCCGCGCGGAGCTCCAGCTGCTCGAGCCGCTGCCCGGCCAGCCACAGAATCCTGGGTCCGATGACATATCCCCCGTCGGTGAGCGCCGTCATGCCCTGCAGGGTGAGGGTCTGCATCAGGCGGTAGATCGTGGGTCGGGGGAGGCCGACCTCAGCACTGAGCTGGGTCACGCTCAGAGGCCGCCCGGCCCGGCCCAGCGCGGTGAGCAGCGCAATGACGCGCTGAACGGAGTGGACCGGGGTCGGCGTCCGGGCGGTGCGCGGTCTCATGGTGTCCGTATTTCGGACAATTTGTCCTTATCTTGATAATAACAGATCCGGCCGAATCCGGCGAGGCCCCCGAGGCGGCGGTAGTCCTACCGACCGTGGGGCGTCTCAGGCCAGGCCGGCGAGCTGCAGGATGGGCCGGGGGTCGTAGTCCTCCGGGGCGGGCAGCAGCGGCGGGCGCACCGAGCCCATGGGCCGTCCGTGGCGGGCCTCGGCCAGGCGTTTGAGGACGGCCGGCGCGGCATACTCCTTCGTCATGGCCCGGATCTGCTGGAGGCGCGCGGACAGGGAGATCCCGGCCTCGGCGTCCCCGCGCTGCGCCAGGGCGTAAATCTCCACGATGCGCTCCGGGACGGCATTGGCCAGCGCCGAGATCATCCCCGCCGCGCCCGCCGTGAGACGGGTCCACAGGTCGTCTTCAGTGCCGATCAGCACCTGCTTCCCCGCGGCGCGGACCGCTTCCGCGTACCCCTGCTCGCCGCCCGAGTCTTTGACCCCCCAGACGTCGAGGGAAGCGACGAGCCCGGGAGGGACGGGCACGGCGTACTTGGGGACGTGGTACAGAATCACCGGCTGCCTCGCCGCAGCGAGGACCGGCTCGAAGAAGCGGCGCAGCCCGTCCGCGGAGGGCGGCTTGAAGTAGTACGGCGGCAGGACGAGCACCGCGGCGGCCGGCATCTCCGCGATGGCGCCGACCAGTTCCAGCGTTTCCGGCAGGTTTCCCTCCATGACCGCGGGGACGATCTGGCAGCGCAGCCCGCGGGCGAAGAGGTGTTCCAGGGCGCGCCGTTTCTCAGTTAGGGCGATCGAGGGACCCTCGCCGTTCGTCCCGAAAAAGACGATCCCCTCGACCCCATGGGAAGCCAGCCATTCGCCGTGTCCGGCCAGCGCGGCGAGGTCGATCGCCCCGGAGGCCGTGAAGGGGGTCACGGAGGCAACGTAGACGCCGCCGAGCATCGAGGCCATGCACGGTATGGGTTCGCCGCCCGGGGCGGTGTCCCTGGCCGAGGCGCAGGGCCGTGGGCAGGAGGCCGGCCTTGACGCCTGTGCTATAATAGCGCTTACACAAGCCGCATACGGCCGATGAACGGGAGGAGTACCCGCTCGCACGGACTGCAGAGAGAGCCGCCGGGGGTGGGAAGGCGGCAGTCACGGAGCGGGGAATGGGCCCGCAAGGCGCGGACCGAACCCTGATCGGGTCGTAGGCTCCGCCGGAGTTCTCCACCGTCATCACAGGAGAAGGGGATCGAGCCCAGGCTCCGTCCCCTGAGAGCGCGGGTCCGGGTCGGACTCGAAGCCGGGTGGCACCGCGGGAGCTGAACCTCTCGCCCCAAATCGTGGGGTGAGGGGTTTTGTGTTTGCGGCCGGCGACAGCGGAGGATACGAGATGATCGTCGTCATGGAGCCTCACGCCTCGCGCGAGCAGATCAACGACATCGTGCGGAAGATCCAGGACGCCGGGTTGGGCAGCCACATCTCGGCCGGGGTCGAGCGCACGATCATCGGCGTCGTCGGCGACAGCCACACCAAGGAGCAGCTGCGCCAGTCGCTCGAGGCCTCGCCCGGTGTGGAGAAGGTCGTCCTGATCCTGCAGCCCTTCAAGCTGGTCAGCCGCGACTTCAAACCTGAGGACTCGGTTATCGACGTGGAGGGGGTGCGCTTCGGGGACGGTTCCGTGGTGGTCATCGCCGGGCCCTGCTCGGTGGAGAGCCGGGAGCAGATCCTGCGCACAGCGCGGGCGGTGAAGGCTTCCGGGGCCGTGATGCTGCGCGGCGGGGCGTTCAAGCCGCGCACCTCACCCTACTCCTTCCAGGGGCTGGAGGAAGAAGGGTTGCGGTACCTGGCCGAGGCCCGGGCCGAGACCGGCCTGCCGGTGGTCACCGAGGCGATGGACGCCGCCCAGCTCCTGCTGGTCATCAAGTATGCGGACATGGTGCAGATCGGCGCCCGCAACATGCAGAACTACACCCTGCTGCGCGAGGTGGGGCGCGCCCGGCACCCCGTGCTTCTGAAGCGCGGCCCCAGCGCCACGATCCAAGAACTGCTCCTGGCCGCCGAGTACATCATGAGCGAGGGGAACTACCACATCGTGCTGTGCGAGCGCGGTATCCGCAGCTTCGACAACTACACCCGGTACACCCTCGACCTCTCCGCCGTGCCGGTGCTCAGGCAGCTGACGCACCTGCCGGTGATCGTCGATCCCAGTCAGGCCAGCGGGAAGGCCCGCTATGTTCCGCCGCTGGCCAAGGCGGCCGTGGCCGCCGGCGCGGCCGGGCTGATCATCGAGGTCCATCCCGAGCCGGAGAAGGCCCTGAGCGACGGACCCCAGCAACTCACGCCGGAGGTCTTTGCCCAGCTGATGAGAGAACTCACCCCGCTGGCCGCCGCGCTGGGTCGTCGGGTGCAGACGCCGGCGGCCGTGCGGGCGCCATGATCGGTCCCCGCACCGTCGGGATCGTCGGTCTGGGGCTGATCGGGACCTCCCTCGGCCTGGCCATCCGGCAGCGCCGGGTGGCGGAACGCGTGGTGGGCGTGGACGTGGACGCCAGCGCCGTGGAGGCCGCGCGGGCGCGGGGCGCCCTGGACAAAGGGGCGACCACCGACGACCTCCTGCACGAAGCGGACCTCGTCGTCGTGGCCGTTCCCCCCGACGCGGTGGTCGAGGTCGCCGTCCGGGCGGCGGAGGTGCTGCGCGCGGGGGCGGTCATTACGGACGTGGCGTCCATCAAGGCCCCGATCGTGAGCGACCTCGAGCGAAGGCTGCCGCGCCGGGTGCGGTATGTCGGCGGGCACCCGATGGCGGGCTCCGAGCGCAGCGGCCCGCAGGCCGCCGACGCCCAGTTGCTCCTGGGCCGGCCGTTCATCATCACCCCGACGGCGGCGGGCGACCGTGAGGCGGTGGAGATGGTGTCGACCCTGGCCCGCGGGATGGGCATGCGGCCGGTGGTGCTGGACGCCCGGGAGCACGACGATCTGGTCGCTCAGGTCAGCCACCTGCCCTATCTCCTGGCCGTGGCCGTGCTCAACGCCGCCTCGGAGGCGGCGCTGCCCCTGCAGGGCCCGGGATTTGGTGGGATCAGCCGGCTGGCCGCCAGCCCGGTGGAGATGTGGACGCAGATCTGCGCCGGCAACGCGGCGGCGATCCGGCGGGCGCTGGGCCGGGTGCGCACGGAACTGGACGAGCTGGAGCGGGCGCTGGGCGATCGGGAGGCGCTGGCCGCGGTGCTGCGGCGTGCCCGCCGGCGGGCGGGACTGGAAGGCTAGGTGGCCTGGTGCTGGACATCGCTCCGAGCAAGACGGAATTCTTGAGCCGAACCCGGTCGGGGAACCTGATCCCGGTCTCCTGCGAGCTGCCCGCGGACCTGGAGACGCCGATCTCGGTGTTCCTCAAGGTGCGCGATCAGGGCCACGCCTTCCTGCTGGAGAGCGTGGAGGGCGGCGAGCGCATCGGCCGATACTCCTTCATCGGCGCGGGGCCGACGCTGCTCGTCATCTCGCAGGGGGAGCAGGTCGAACTCCGCCAGGGCGGGCGCGTGGACCGGAAGACGGCCGATGTGCTGGAGGTGGTCCGGGAGATCCTGAGCCGCCACCGTCTGGTTGCCGATCCGGGGCTGCCGCGCTTTTCCGGCGGGGCGGTGGGCTACTTCGGCTACGACCTGGTGCGGTCGTGGGAGCGGCTGCCCCACCGGCCGCCGGATGACCTGGCCCTGCCCACCTGCTACCTGGCTGTGACCGACACGGTGGTGATCTTCGACCACGTGCGGCACACGATGAAGATTGTGGCCAACGCCCTGGTGGACGACGACGGCGGCGCCGCCTACCGCGCGGCGGTGGAGAAGGTCCAGCGCCTCTACGAGCGGCTGCGGGCGCCGCTGATCCCTCCGCAGGGCGCGGGACGGGTGCAGCCGGTGATGGACACGGACATGCCGGTGGCCGGATTCCTCAGCGCCGTGGAGCGGGCCAAGGAGTACATCCGGGCCGGCGATGTCTTCCAGGTGGTGCTGTCGCGGCGGTTCTCGATGGGCCTGGAGGGCGTGGACGGCCTGGAGATCTACCGCGCCCTGCGCACGGTGAACCCATCGCCGTACATGTTTTTCCTGGACTTCGCGGGGGTGAAGGTCATCGGTTCTTCCCCCGAACTGCTGGTCCGCCTGGAGAACGGCGTGGTCGAGACGCGGCCGCTGGCCGGGACGCGGCCGCGCGGGGCGACGGAGGCCGAGGACCTGACGATGGAGGCGCAGTTGCTGGCCGACGAGAAGGAGCGCGCCGAGCACGTGATGCTGGTGGACCTGGGGCGCAACGATCTGGGGCGGGTCTGTGCGTACGGGACGGTCCGCGTTACCGACCTGATGAGCGTGGAGCGGTTCAGCCACGTGATGCACATCGTCTCGGACGTCCAGGGCCGCCTGCGGGCGGGCCTGGACGCGGTGGATGTGCTGCGGGCCTGTTTCCCGGCCGGCACGGTGACCGGGGCGCCCAAGGTGCGGGCCATGGAAATCATCGACGAGCTCGAGCCGGTGGCGCGCGGGCCGTACGCGGGGGCCGTCGGGTATCTCGGCTTTTCGGGGAACATGGACACCGCGATCACCATCCGCACCATCGTCGCCACGGGCGAGCGGGCCTACCTCCAGGCCGGCGCCGGGATCGTCGCCGACTCGGTGCCCGAACGCGAGTACGTCGAGACGGTGAGCAAAGCCAAGGCGCTGGTCCGGGCCATCGAGCGTGTGGGGAGGGTGCGCCCGTGATCATTGTGATCGACAACTACGACTCCTTCACCTACAACCTCGTGCAGTACCTCGGGGAGATGGCCGGGGAGATCCGCGTGTTCCGCAACGATCAGGTCCGGCCGGGCGAGGTCGCCCGGCTGAGGCCACAGGCGGTGGTGATCTCTCCGGGGCCCTGCACGCCGGCCGAGGCCGGCGTCTCCGTGCCGCTGATCCGGGCGCTGGCCGGTACGGTGCCCATCCTGGGCGTCTGCCTCGGGCATCAGGCCATCGGCGCGGCCTTCGGCGGGCAGGTCGTCCGGGCCCCCGTCCCGGTGCACGGCAAGGTCTCGGAGGTGCGCCACGACGGCCAGACCATTTTCCGCGGTCTCCCCAACCCGCTCTGGGGCACCCGCTATCACTCCCTGGTCATCGAGCGCGCGTCGCTGCCCGGGGTCCTGGAGGTGTCGGCGGAACTGGCCGACGGGACCATCATGGGCGTGCGCCACCGCGAGGTTCTGGTGGAGGGGGTGCAGTTTCATCCCGAATCGGTCCTCACCACGCCGGGCCGGCAGCTGCTGCGGAACTTCCTGGAGCTGGCCGGGGTGCCGCCGGTCGCGCCGTCGAGGAGGAGTTGAGGAGGCGGGCGTCGTGGAGATCAAGGATGCGATCCGCAAGGTGGTAGGGCGGGAGCACCTCACCGAGGCCGAGGCCCACGGGGCCATGGGCCGGGTGATGGACGGACAGGCCACGCCTGCGCAGATCGCCGCCCTGATCACGGCGCTGCGCATGAAGGGCGAGACGGTGGAGGAGATCGCCGGATTCGCCCGGGCCATGCGGGAGCGCGCCCGGCGGATCACGCCCAGCGCATCGGCGCTGATCGACATCGTCGGCACCGGCGGCGACCGCCTGAGCACCTTCAACATCTCCACGACCAGCGCCTTCGTCGTTGCCGCCGCGGGCGGGTATGTGGCCAAACACGGCAACCGTGCCGTTTCGCGCCTCTGCGGCGCCGCGGACGTCCTCGAAGCCCTGGGGGTGCCGGTCCAGGTGCCTCCGGAGGTGGCGCGGCGCGCCATCGAGGACATCGGCATCGGCTTCCTGTTTGCGCCGATCTACCACGCGGCGATGAAGCACGCCGTGGCCCCGCGCCGGGAGATCGCCATCCGCACCGTGTTCAATATCCTCGGGCCGCTGACCAATCCGGCGGACGCGGCTTACCTGGTCGTAGGCACGTACGATCCGTCCCTGACAGAAATCATGGCCCGGGTGCTGGGTGAGATGGGGGCCCGCCGCGCCCTCGTCGTCCACGGGCTGGACGGGATCGACGAGGTCTCCACCCTCGGGCCGACCCGGGTTTCGGAGCTGCGGGACGGTCAGGTGCGCACCTACACCGTCACCCCCGACGATCTCGGGGTGCCGCCGGCGAAGCCGGCCGACATCGGCGGTGGATCGCCGGAGGAGAACGCGGCGATCGCGACGGCCGTCCTGCGGGGAGAGGACGGCCCGCGGACGGACATCGTGCTGGCCAACGCCGGCGCCGCCCTGATGACCGCGGGCCTCGCCGACAGCTGGGCCGAAGGGGTGGCCCTGGCCCGCCGGGCGGTGACCTCGGGTGCGGCGTACGAAAAACTGGAGGCCCTGCGGGCGCACAGCAGAGCGGCCGTCTCTTGAACAGCAGCATGATCCTGGACGAGATCCTTGCCTATAAACAGCAAGAGGTCCTGCGGCGAGCGGCGGTACGCTCGCCGCGCGAGGTGGCCGCCGCCGCCGCGACGGCCCCTGCGCCGCCGGACTTCCTGGGCGCCCTGAGAGGGCGGGGTCTGGCCGTGATCGCCGAGATCAAGGGGGCGTCGCCTTCGGCGGGGACGATCCGCGCGGCGTACGATCCGGTGGCCGTGGCCGCCGCGTACGAGGCCGGCGGCGCCGCGGCGCTGTCGGTGCTCACCGACGCGAAGTATTTCCGCGGGTCGTGGGAGGCCCTGGGGCGGGTGGCGCGGTCCACGCGGCTGCCGGTGCTGTGCAAGGAGTTTATCGTCGATCCCTACCAGATCGACGAGGCCCGCGCCGCCGGGGCCGCCGCCGTGTTGTTGATCGCCGCAGCCACGCCCGGGCGACGGCTGCGGGCCTACCTGGAGCACGCCCGCCGGCGCGGGCTCGACGCCCTGGTGGAGGTTCACACCGCCCGGGAGGTGGCCGTCGCCCTCGAGGCCGGCGCCGAGGCGATCGGCATCAACAACCGGGATCTGCGTACACTGGAGGTAGATCTGGAGACCACGGCCCGGCTGCGGCCGCTTATCCCGCCGGGAGTGGTCGTGGTCAGCGAGAGCGGGTTCGCCAGCCGGGCGGAGGTGGAGGCGGTGATGCGCCTGGGCGTGGACGCCATTCTGGTGGGGACCAACCTGATGCGCAGCCCCGATCCCGGTGCTGCGCTGCGGACCCTGAGGGGGGAGCAATGACGACGAAGACGGACACCGCGCCGGTCGCGGAGCGCCCCGCCGGTCCTGAAAAGAAGGGCCGCCTGCTCACCGGCGACCGGCCCACGGGGAGGCTCCACCTGGGCCACTATGTGGGAACGCTGGCCAACCGGGTGAAGCTGCAGGACGACTACGACTGTTTCTTCCTGCTGGCCGACCTGCACCTGTTGACCACGCGGCTGGAGCACCTGGAGGAGATCCGCGACAACATCCGGGAGATTGTCCTGGACTACCTCAGCGTGGGCATCGATCCCGGCCGATCGACCATCGTCCTGCAGTCGCTGGTTCCTCAGACCGCCGAGCTGCAGCTCATTTTCTCCATGCTGGTCACGGTGCCGCGGTTGCAGCGCGTGCCGACGTTGAAGGAGGTGATGCGCGACCTGCACATTGCGCAGCCGTCCCTGGGGCTGCTGGCCTACCCGGTGCTGCAGGCGGCGGACATCCTCATCGTCCGCGGCGAGATTGTGCCCGTGGGCAAGGACCAGGCCTCGCATCTGGAGGTGACCCGGGAGATCGCCCGACGGTTCAACGAGCTGTTCCGCCCGGTGTTCCCCGAGCCGCAGACGTTGATCGGCGAGGTCGGCACCCTGCCGGGCATCGACGGGAAAGCCAAGATGAGCAAGTCCCTCGGGAACGCCATCTTTCTCGCCGACGATCCCGAAACGGTGACGCGGAAGGTGATGAGCATGTACACCGATCCGACGCGCATCCACCCCACCGATCCCGGCCACGTCGAGGGGAACCCCGTCTTCATCTACCACGACGCCTTCAACCCCGACCGGGCCGAGGTCGAGGAGCTCAAGGCCCGCTACCGCCAGGGGACGGTCGGGGATGTGGAGGTGAAACGGAGGCTGGCCGCGGCGCTGAACGGCTTCCTGGAACCGATTCGCGCCCGGCGGGCGCAGTATGCGCTTCGCCAGGTGGACGAGATCATCATCGAGGGCAGCCGGCGGGCGCGGGCCATCGCCCAGGAAACGATGGCCATGGTCCGGGACGCCATGCGCATGAACTACTTCGGCTAGGAGGTCCGGTGGTCAGGGTCAAGATCTGCGGGATCCGTTCCGCCTCCGCGGCCGTGGCGGCGGCCGAGGCGGGGGCGGATGCCATCGGCCTGGTCTTCGCGCCCGGCCGGCGGCAGGTCACCGTGGACCAGGCGCGCGCCATTGTCGCGGCGCTGCCCCCCTTCGTGACGAGGGTGGGGGTGTTCGTCGACGAGGATCCCGCCCGCATCCGGGAGGTGGCCGCCTCCGTCCCCCTCGATCTGGTCCAGCTCCACGGCAGCGAGTCGCCCCGGTACTGCGCCGCGCTGGGCCTGCCCGTGATCAAGGCCGTTCGGATGCGCGACCGGACATCGGGGGCGGCCCTGGGCGAGTATCGCGTCGCCGGCTTCCTGCTGGACAGCTTCGAGCCCAACCTCGCCGGCGGGACGGGGAAGCCCTTCCCCTGGGCCCTCGCCGCGGGCCTGCGCGCCCCCGCCCCGCTCATCCTGGCCGGCGGACTCACGGCCGAGAACGTCGGGGAGGCCCTGGAGATCGTCCGGCCCTACGGCGTGGACGTGAGCAGCGGGGTGGAGACCGACGGACGCAAAGATCCGGCCAAGATCAGAGAGTTCATCCGCCGCGTTCGCCTCTGGGACGACGCCCGATGAAGGGCCGCTTCGGGAAGTACGGCGGACGGTTCGTGCCGGAGACCGTGATTCCCGCGCTCGTCGAGTTGGAAGACGCCTACCGCCGCGCCGCCGCCGACGCCGCTTTCCAGGCCGAGCTCGACCGCTACCTGACCCGCTACTGCGGCCGGCCCACGCCCCTGTACTACGCCGAACGCCTGACCCGTTTCCTGGGCGGTCCGCGCATCTTCCTCAAACGGGAAGATCTGTTGCACACCGGGGCCCACAAGATCAACAACACGATGGGGCAGGTCCTCCTGGCCCGCGCCATGGGGAAGCGGCGCGTCATCGCCGAGACCGGCGCCGGCCAGCACGGCGTGGCCACGGCCACGGCCGCGGCGATCTTCGGGCTGGCCTGCGAGATCTACATGGGCGCCGAGGACATGGCGCGACAGGAACTCAACGTCTACCGGATGCAGCTGCTCGGCGCGGAGGTCCACCCCGTGGAGAGCGGCACCAGGACCCTGAAGGACGCCATCAACGAGGCGCTGCGGGATTGGGTGACCAACGTGGCCACCACCTTCTACGTCATCGGCTCGGTGGTCGGCCCGCACCCGTATCCGACGATGGTGCGCGATTTCCAGTCCGTGATCGGCCGCGAGACCCGGGCCCAGATGCTCCAGGAAACCGGCCGCCTGCCCGATTGCCTGGTGGCCTGCGTGGGGGGAGGCAGCAATGCCATGGGGCTGTTTCACCCCTTCCGGGAGGACCCGACGGTGCGGATGATCGGCGTGGAAGCCGGCGGTCTGGGGATCCCGACGATGCACCACGCGGCGACGCTGGTGGCCGGCCGTCCCGGGGTGCTCCACGGGGCGTATTCCTATCTGCTGCAGGACGAGGGCGGGCAGGTCCGCGGGACGCACTCCGTCTCGGCGGGACTGGACTATCCGGGCGTGGGACCGGAGCACAGTTACTTCAAAGATGCCGGACGCGCCGAGTACGTCGCGGTGACGGACGACGAGGCGCTGGAGGGGTTCCGCCTGCTGGCCCGGACGGAAGGCATCATCCCGGCCCTGGAACCCGCCCACGCCGTCGCCTACCTGCGCCTGCTGGCGCCCAGGATGGGGCGGGAGCAGACCGTTGTGCTCGGTCTGTCCGGGCGGGGCGACAAAGACGTCCAGCATGTCGCGCGCCTGGAGCAGGGATGAGCCGCATCGGCGCAACCTTCGAGAGGCTGCGCCTGCGGCGTCGCCCGGCTTTCATCCCCTTCATCGTGGCGGGCGATCCCGACCTGCACACCACGGCGCGTGTGGTCGAGATGCTCGTTGACGCGGGAGCGGATCTGATCGAGCTGGGCGTCCCGTTCTCCGATCCCGTCGCCGACGGACCGACGAACCAGCGTGCCTACCAGCGGGCCCTGGCCGCGGGGACCCGGCTGACCGACGTGCTCACGCTGGTGGGCGAGTTGCGCCGGCGGATGGACATTCCCGTCGTCCTTTTGTCGTACTACAATCCGATCCTGCAGTTCGGACCGGCGTCCTTCTGCGTCGAGGCCGTCCGCCGGGGCGTGGACGGCGTGGTGGTGCCGGATCTGCCCTCCGATGAGGCGGATGAGCTGCTCGCTCCGGCCCGGCAGTGTGGGTTGGATACGATCTTCCTCCTGGCGCCGACCAGTACCGACGAGCGGATCCGGCTGGTCGCGGAGCGGTGCACAGGATTCGTCTACTGCGTCTCGCTGACCGGGATCACCGGGATGCGGGACCGGCTGTCCGGAGACCTCCCCGACCTTGTGGCCCGGATCCGCGCCAGGACGCGCCTTCCGATCTGCGTCGGCTTCGGGGTCAGTACGCCGGAGCAGGCGCGCGAAGTGGGGGCGGTGGCGGATGGGGTGATTGTGGGTAGTGCGATTGTGGCCCTGCTGGAGCGGTCCGACGGTCCGGCCCGAGCCCGTGAGCTGGCCGCCTCGCTGCGCCGGGCTCTGGACGGCCCTCCGGGGGGAAAGGCCGCGCCGTGATCTCCCAGCGGACGCTGTGCTTCCTGCACCGCGGCCGCCAGGTGTTGCTGCTGCACCGCCGCCGATCCCCGAACGCCGGGATGTGGAACGGGATCGGCGGCAAGATCGAACCGGGCGAAACTCCCTTTGCCGCCTGTGTGCGCGAGGTCAGAGAAGAGACCGGGCTGACGATCCCGTCCCCGGACCTGCGCGGCCTGCTCGTGGTCACGGTGCAGGCCACGGGGGACGTGTGGATCATCTACGTCTTCACCGCGCCGGCGCCCGACGGCCCGCTGGCCCCCTCCCCCGAAGGCGACCTGCGCTGGGTGGACGCCGAGCAGATCGCCTCCCTGCACACGCCGGCCGACCTGCCCGTAATCCTCCCCCGCATCCTCAACGAGGACGGCATCACCGTCGTCCGCATCCACTACGCGACCGACGACGCCGTCGAGCCGCAGCGCCTTGAGATCCTCGGTCCGTAGCTACCTCAACACCAGGCCCAGGTAGTAGGGCCAGAAGATGAGCGCCAGGATGGCCTTCCACCAGACCAGCTGGGCGAAGGCGATGGTGAACAGCCACCCGATGAACCAGAGGGGCCCCGTGGTCTCCACACGGATCCTGGTTCCGCCGTCGGATCTCATCGCGGTCTCCTTTCGTCGGCGCGATCCTCCCGGTCGAGCGTACGCCCGGAGGACGGCCGCAGGCAATCCAGCGGAGGCCGGATTCGATATAATGAGCCCGTTGTGGACGTCGTCATCGTCGCCGATCTCCTCATCCTTCTGGCCGTCCTGATCCTTCCGCTGGTCTCCCGTTGGGTGGAGCGGAACCTCGAGGCGTTCCTGTTCGTCATGGGTCTGGTTGCCGCGGTCGCGGCGCGGGTCCTGGACGGACACCTCATCCGCGCCGCCCTCACCGATCCCATTCCGATCACCATCGCCGTCTTCGTCTCCGGGCTGGCCTTCCACCGGCTGCGCGGGTCCGTCGCCGACCTGCTGGTCCGGCTGCGCACGGTGCTGCCCATGCGGCTGGTCGTCGCCGTTCTGGTCACGGCGCTGGCCCTGATCAGCAGCGTGATCACGGTGATCATCGCCTCCCTGGTCCTGGTGGAGCTGATCGGGGCGATGCGGTTTCGGGAGGAAGACGAGACGCGACTGGTGGTCCTGGCCTGCATGGCCATCGGCCTGGGCGCGGCGCTCACTCCGATCGGCGAACCGCTCTCCACAATCGCCACGGCCAAACTCGGTGAGGAGTTCTGGTTCCTGATGCAGCTGCTCGGGCCGTGGGTGATTCCGGGCATTGTCGCACTGGGCGCCGCCGCCGCGCTGTTACCCCTGCGCTACCGGGGTTCCAGTCTCCAGGAGGCGGTTGTGGAGGAGACCTACCGGACGGTCGTCGGCCGGGCGCTGCGGGTCTTCCTGTTCGTCATGGCCCTGACACTGCTGGGGGAAGGATTCAGACCGCTGATCGACCGGTTCGTCATTCACCTCGACGCCCGCCTGCTGTACTGGATCAACATGGTCTCGGCCATCCTGGACAACGCCACCCTCACCGCGGCGGAGATCAGTCCGCGGATGTCGCCACTACAGGTGCGGGCCGTGTTGATGGGGCTGCTGATCAGCGGCGGCATGCTCATCCCCGGCAACATCCCCAACATCATCGCCGCGAACAGACTGAAGATCCGCAGCCGGACCTGGGCGTGCTGGGGAGTGCCATTGGGGCTGGCCCTTCTGCTGATGTACTTTGCCGCGCTGTTTCTCCTCTGACGCGGAAGGTGACCCGTCTTCCGGATCCTCGGTCCGTCCTTGGGTGGACGGCCACGCCCTCCGGGAACACCGCCGCCGGGCGACGGGAGCGGAGGAACGCCTGTGGACCTTCTATAACTTCAGCAACGGCCATAGGCGGCCGCAGTCGAGGAGGTGGCGACCATGAAGTGGGCCTGGCGACTGGGGACCGTGGCGGGGATCGCCGTCTACGTCCACGCCACATTCTTCATCTTGATCGCCTGGGTTGCCGTCACCCACTGGGCCCAGGGTCGCGACTTCCTGGCCGCCGCCGCGGCTGTGATCTTCATCTTGGCCCTGTTCGCCTGCGTCGTGCTCCACGAACTGGGGCACGCCCTGACGGCGCGGCGCTACGGGATCCGCACCCGGGACATTACCCTGCTGCCGATCGGCGGCGTGGCCCGGCTGGAACGGATGCCCGAGGAGCCGCTGCAGGAACTATGGGTGGCAGCGGCGGGGCCTGCCGTCAACGTCGTCATCGCCCTCCTCCTCTTCCTCTGGCTGACGATCGCCGGCGGAGTCGAACCCGTCTCCGGGATCACCATGACCCAGGGACCGTTCCTGGAACGGCTGATGATCCTCAACCTCATCCTGGTGGTCTTCAATCTGCTGCCCGCCTTTCCCATGGACGGGGGCCGGATTGTGCGCGCGCTGCTGGCGACGCGGATGGAGTACACGCGCGCCACGCAGATCGCCGCGGCGCTGGGGCAGGGGATGGCGTTCCTCTTCGGCTTCGTCGGGTTCTTTACCAACCCGTTCCTGCTCTTCATCGCGCTGTTCGTCTGGATCGGCGCCGCCCAGGAGGCGAGTCTGGTCCAGGTACGCAGCGCCCTGAGCGGCATTCCCGTGCGGCGGGCGATGATCACGGATTTCCGCACGCTGGCTCCGGAGGACTCGTTGCGGCGGGCGGCCGAGGTGCTGCTGGCCGGCACGCAGCAGGACTTTCCCGTGGTCGAGGCGGACCGGGTGGTCGGCCTGCTCCTGCGCGCCGACCTGCTGGCCGCTCTGGCCGGGCAGCGGCATGAGGCCGCGGTCGCCGAGGTGATGCGTCGCGAGTTCTACTCGGTGGACTCCCACGAGATGCTGGATCTGGCCTTCGCCCGCCTGCAGCAGGGCCAGATCCGCACCGCTCCGGTGATCCACGGCGGGCGGCTGGTCGGCCTGGTGACCATGGAGAACATCGGCGAGTTCGTCGCGGTGCAGGCGGCCCTGGAAATGGCGCCTGGATAGCCCGTGGGTCGCGGTGCCACCGAGCGCTGGGGATCGCGCGTCGGCTTCGTGCTGGCCACGGCCGGCTCGGCCGTCGGGCTAGGTAACATCTGGCGCTTCCCCTCGATGGCTGCGGACAATGGCGGCGGCGCCTTCGTCCTGCTCTTTCTCGTCTTGATCCTCGTGGTGGGGATTCCGGGGCTGATCGCGGAGCTGGTGCTGGGGCGACACACCCACCGCAACCCCGTGGACGCCTTCCTCACCCTGCGCCCGCGATCCCTGTGGGGTGCGGTCGGGGCTCTGAGTGTTGCCGCCGCCTTCCTCATTCTATCGTATTACTCGGTGATCGCGGGGTGGGTGCTGGCCTACGTGGGCCTGGCCGCGTCCGGGGATCTCGCCGGGCTCGATCCGGCTGGCCTCGGCCACGCCTATGCGCGCCTGGCCGGGCACCCTTGGCATCCGGTGGCCTGGCACGGCGCGTTCCTCGTGATCACGGCCGTGGTGGTGATCAGCGGAGTCCAGCGTGGAATCGAGCGCTGGGCGAAGATTTTGATGCCCGGGCTGATTCTCATGCTCGGCATCCTGGCGTTGCGGGTGCTGAGCTGGGAAAATGCCTTGACCGGTGCTGCCTGGCTAATTCAGCCGCGCTGGGCAGAGATCACCTGGCAGACGCTGCTGCGGGCCATGGGCCAGGTCTTCTTCAGCTTCGGTCTGGGGATGGGGGTGATGATCACCTACGGCAGCTACCTGGAGGCGGACGAGGACATTCCCCGCAGCGCGCTCTACGTCGCGACCGCCGATGCCGGCATCGCCCTCCTCTCCGCCTTGATCGTCATCCCGGCCCTGTTCGCTTTTGATCGGCCGGTGGAGGGCGGTCCGGGACTGCTCTTCGTCACGCTGCCGGGAGTGCTGAACGAGATGCCACTCGGGCGACTGCTTAACGTGGTGTTCTTTGCGATGGTGGCTGTGGCGGCCTTGACCTCGGCGATCTCACTGCTCGAGGTGGTCGTGGCCTTCCTCGTTCAGGGCCAGAAGTGGACCCGTCAGGTGGCCGTTGCCTCCGCCACGATTGCAATCTTCCTCGCCGGCATTCCCTCGGCGCTCTCGCCGGCGGCGGTGCCGATCGCGGTACGCGGCCGGGACTTCCTGACGGTCGTCGACGGACTGGCCTCGGATCTCCTGTTGCCCCTGGGCGGCCTGTGTACGGCGATCTTCGTCGGCTGGATCTGGGGCACGCGGCCGGCCCTTGTCGAACTCCGCCGGGGCGCCGTCTCCTTTCGCCCCTCCGGATTGTGGGCGGCGAGCGTGCGCCTGATCATCCCGGTGGCGGTCGGCCTCATCCTGCTGGCGGGGCTGCTCGGCGTTCGCTGAGCGGGCTCTCCGCTACGGCCTCCGCCTCGTCGGCGCGGCGCTCGTGGAGGTTGATGCCGACGGCCCGGCCGCATTCGACAATGGAATCTGGCGCACCATCTGCTTGAGCATCAGCGCGATTTCCTGGGCGTGTTCTCAGATGCGGTCACCGGGTCCTCGGTCACGACACCGGGGGATCGGCATCGCGGTCGCGGCGTCGGCGCTGGCCGCCTTCGGGGTCGGCGTCCTTCGAGGGGAGTCGGCGTCCGAGATGTTCCTCGTAGCCGTCGCGCTCGCGGTCTCCGCGATCCCCGAAGGCCTCTCCGTGGTACCTGGCACCGACGCAGTTCGTGCTGCGCCTGGAGCCGATCCCCCCTGCGATGTGGCCGAAGATGATCGCCGCGGCTTGCACCATCTTGCTGGTCGTGGAGGGGCACAAGCTCCTGCGTCGTCATCGCTCCTCGCCGAGCGCGGCAGGTTAATGAGAGGAGCCCCTCCGCAGCGTGCATAATGACACATAGCATGTCCTTGCCATTCCCCTGACGAACCTGAATGAGATGGGTCTGGCTACGGTCGTCCTCTCCGGGTTCATTCTCGCCGCTGCCGCCCCGTGGCTGGCGCGGTGGTGGGGGCGCACTGCCGGGTGGTTGCTCTCATTCCTGCCGGTCGCGCTTGCGATCTACCTCGGACTGCAGCTTCCCATGATCACCGAGGGCAGGCCGCAGTTCGCCCGTTTCTCCTGGGTACCCGCGCTTGACGTCGGCCTTTCCTTATACCTTGACGGGCTGAGCTTGCTCTTCGCCCTGCTCATCACCGGCATCGGCAGTCTCATCGTGATCTATTCGGGGGGGTACCTGGCCGGGCATCCGCACCGGCACCGGTTCTACGCCTTCATGCTGATGTTCATGGCGTCGATGCTCGGCCTGGTGCTGGCGGACGATGTCATCGCGCTGTTCGTCTTTTGGGAACTAACCAGCCTGAGTTCGTACCTGCTCATCGGCTTCGACCACGAGCGGCCAGCGGCGCGCGCCGCCGCGCTGCAGGCCCTGCTCGTCACCGGCCTGGGCGGCCTGGCCCTGCTGGCCGGCGTCCTCATGCTCGGGTCGGTTGCGGGCAGCTTCGAGCTTTCCACCATCCTGGCGCGCGGGGAGACGGTTCGCGGCCAACCCCTGGCTCGGCCGGCGATGCTGCTCATTCTGGTCGGCGCCTTCACCAAATCCGCCCAGGTCCCGTTTCACTTCTGGCTGCCCAACGCGATGGAGGCACCCACGCCGGTCAGCGCCTACCTCCACTCGGCGACGATGGTCAAGGCGGGCGTCTACCTGCTGGCCCGGCTCAACCCGCTGTTCGCCGGTATGGAGGGGTGGTCGTCCTCGGTGACGACGATTGGCGCGGCGACGATGATCACGGGCGCGGTGCTGGCCATGATGCAGGTTGACCTGAAGCGGATCCTGGCCTACTCCACCGTGAGCGCGCTGGGTCTGCTCACGATGCTGCTCGGCTTCGGGACGGAGGCCGCGGCGGCGGCGGCGATGGTGTTCCTGCTGGCCCACGCGCTGTACAAGGGTGCCCTGTTCCTCGTCGCCGGGGTCGTGGATCACGAGACCGGCGTCCGCGAGATCACCGGGCTGGCGGGGCTCGGTCGGGTCATGCGCATGACAGCGCTCGCCGCCGGGCTTTCTGCACTGGCCATGGCGGGACTCCCTCCGTTTCTGGGTTTCATCGGGAAGGAACTGGTCTATGAAACGACCCTGCACGTCCCGGGCGGGAGGGCGGCGTGGACGACGGTGACCATGGCCTGGAGCATCCTCTACGTGGCCATCGCCGTGATCTCCGGCATCGCGCCGTTTGTCGGCCCCCGGATCGCCCCCGCAAGCACCAGGCACGACGGTCCCGTGACCCTGTGGCTGGGTCCGCTGGTGCTCGGCGCGCTTGGTCTGGCCATGGGTGTCGCGCCCGGTACCGTGGCGCAGCCGCTGGTCGAACCGGCCGCCGCAGCGGTGGCGCCGGGTTCGGCGGATGTTTCACTGGCGCTCTGGCACGGCGTCAACCCCGGTCTGGCCCTCAGCATCGCGGGTCTTCTCGGCGGGCTTGCGATCTACACCGCGCAGGGCGCGCTGCGGCCGGCCCTGGACGGCGCGACACGGCTGCTGCCTTGGGGACCAGCGCGGGCGTACGAGGCCGGTCTGGACGGCCTCAACCGGGCGGCAGTGGCCCAGACCCGCGTCCTGCAAAGCGGCTACCTCCGTTACTACCTGCTGCTGATCGTCCTTGCCGCTGCGGTCACGGGATGGTACACGCTGCTGCGCTCCGGTGTGGCGGGCGGTCCCTTGCGATGGGAGTGGGGCGACGCGCGGTTCCACGAGCTGGTGCTCGCCGCGCTGATCATCGCGGCCGCGGCCTGGGCCGCGCGATCGCCGTCCCGCCTCGGCGCCGTGGCGTCGCTCGGGGTCACCGGGTACGGCGTGGCGTTGATCTACTTCATCTTTGGGGCGCCGGATCTGGCCATCACGCAGTTCCTGGTGGAGACCCTGACGGTGATCCTGTTCGTCCTGGCCTTCTACCACCTTCCCCGTTTCGCGGTGCTTTCGCACCCTGCGGCGCGGCTCCGGGATGCGGCGGTGGCGGTGGCCGCCGGCGGCTTGATGACTCTGCTCGTGGTGGCCGCCGCGGGGAGCGGAGCGACACGCGCCGTTTCCGCCTACTTCGCCGAGAACAGCCTGCTGCTGGGTCATGGCCGGAACGTCGTCAACGTCATCCTGGTGGACTTTCGCGCCCTGGACACTCTGGGGGAGACCGTCGTGCTGGCGGTGGCCGGGATCGGGGTGTACGTGCTGCTCAAACTGCGTCCGCCGGGGCGGGGGCGGTGACCTCGCTGATCTTCTCCACGGCCGCGCGGTTCCTTCTGCCGCTGCTGCTGCTGTTCTCCCTTTTTCTCTTGGTGACCGGGCACAACGAGCCGGGCGGCGGTTTCGTCGGCGGGCTCGTGGCCGCGGGCGCATTCACCCTCTATGCCATCGCCTACGGGGTTGAGGCGACACGCCATCTCCTGCGGGTGGACCCGCGTCTTCCAGTCGCCATCGGCCTGCTGGTGATCGTCACGAGCGGCGTGATCGGCCTCTTCCGCAGGCAGCCGTTTCTCGCCGCGCGATGGTGGGATCTTCCGGTGCCCGGCGCCGGGCCCGTCACGGTGGGGACGCCGATGGTCTTTGACGTCGGGGTTTACCTGGTCGTGGTGGGAACGACGCTGACCATCATCATATCGCTTGCGGAGGAGTAGGTGTGGAGACGCCGCTGGCAGTCGTCATCGGGGGGTTGTACGCCGTCGGCCTGTACCTGATGCTGCGTCGCAGTGTCGTCAAGCTGCTCATCGGACTCGCTGTGCTGACCAACGCGGCGAACCTGCTCATCTTCACCGCGGCGGGGATGACCCGCGGCCGGCCGCCCCTTGTGCCGTCCGGCCAGGCGCAGCTGTCCCCGCCCTATGCCGACCCGCTCCCTCAGGCGATGATCCTCACCGCGATTGTCATCGGTTTCGGCGTGCTGGCCTTCGCCGTGGCCCTTGTCCACCGGGTGGTGCAGGTAGTGGGCAGCGACGACCTCGACGCGATGAAGACGACCGACACATGAATCTGCTTCCGGTGCTGCCCCTGTTGATCCCTCTGGTGACCGCGCTGGCTTGCCTGCTGGCCTGGGGACGGCGGTCTGCGCAGCGCAGCCTGGGCGTGGCCGGTGCGGCCGCGCTGCTCGGCGCGGCGATGGCTCTGCTCCGCACGGTCTCCCGCACCGGGATTGTCGCCGTCCAGATAGGGAACTGGCCGGCGCCGTTTGGCATCACACTGGTGGCGGATCTGTTCAGCGCGATCATGGTCACGGTCACGGGGGTGATCGCCCTGGTCGTGGCCGTGTACTCGCTCGCCGCCATGGATGCGCGGCGCGAGGTCTTCGGCTACTACCCGCTGCTCCATCTGCTGCTACTGGGGGTGTGTGGCGCCTTCCTGACCGGAGACCTCTTCAACCTCTACGTCTGGTTCGAGGTCATGCTGATCGCCTCGTTCGTGCTGCTGGCGCTCGGCGGCGAACGGCCGCAACTGGAGGGGGCCATCAAGTACGTGACGCTGAACCTGATGTCCTCCGCGCTGTTCCTGGCCGCGGTCGGCGTCCTCTACGGCACGGCCGGAACGCTGAATATGGCCGACCTGGCGGTCAAACTTCGGGCGTCCGCGGCGCCCGGACTGGTCACGACCCTGGCGGTCCTCTTCCTCGTGGCCTTCGGTGTGAAGGCCGCGATCTTCCCGTTGTTCTTCTGGCTGCCCGCCGCCTACCACACGCCCCCGGTGGCCGTCTCGGCGGTCTTCGCCGGCTTGCTGACCAAGGTCGGCGTGTACGTGATGATCCGCGTCTTCACCCTGCTGTTCGTCCAGGACGTGGGATACACACACCAGATCATCCTCGTCGTCTCCGGTCTGACGATGGTCACGGGCGTTTTGGGCGCGGTGGCGCAGAACGAGTTCCGGCGCGTGCTCTCGTTTCACATCATCAGCCAGATCGGCTACATGATCCTCGGCCTGGGCCTGTTCACCCCGGCCGCCCTGGCCGGATCGATCTTCTACATCGTTCACCACATCATGGTGAAGACCAACCTCTTTCTGGTCAGCGGCGCGGCTTACCGGCTGCGCGGCACCTTCGAGTTGAAGTCGCTGGGGGGACTCTACCGCGAAGCGCCGGCGCTCAGTATCCTGTTCCTGATCCCCGCGCTTTCCCTGGCCGGGATGCCCCCGCTGTCCGGCTTCTTCGCCAAACTGGCCCTGGTCAAGGCCGGCATGGAGCGCGGCGAATACATCATCGTGGCCGCGGCCCTCGGCGTGGGACTGCTCACGCTGTTCTCGATGACAAAGATCTGGGCGGAGGCGTTCTGGAAGCCAGGAGAGGCCTCGGGCGCCGGCGCCGCGCCGGGAAGCTGGGCCTGGATCATCGGACCGATCACTGCGCTGGCCCTGGTCACGGTCGTCCTGGGACTGGTCGGACAGCCGTTCTTCGCCCTGGCCAGGCGGGCGGCCGAGCAGTTGCTGAATCCCGCCGCGTATATCCAGGCGGTACTCGGAGGGCCTCCCCGATGATGCTCCTCTGGAACATCTTTCTCGCCGCGATCTGGGCGGCGGTCACCGGTCAGGTCACGGTGCTCAACCTGCTCGTCGGGTTCGCCCTCGGGCACCTGGTCCTCTGGGTCGTGCAGCGGGCCGTCGGCCCCACCTCCTCATACTTCCGGAAGGTCCGCCAGGTGCTGGGGTTCGCGGGTTTCTACTTGTGGGAACTGATCCTGGCCAACATGCGCGTGGCCTACGATGTTGTCACGCCGACGCACCACATGCGCCCGGGCACGATCGCCATCCCGCTGGATGCCCGGACCGACGTGGAGATCGCGATGCTGGCGAATCTGATCACGCTGACACCAGGCACATTGAGCCTGGACGTCGCATCCGACCGGCGCGTTCTGTACATCCACGCCATGTACATCGACGACGTGGACCGCGTGCGCCGGCGGATCAAGCACGGCTACGAGCGCCGGGTGCTGGAGGTCCTGCGATGACCCTCGTCGCCTTCGCCATGCTGAGCCTGGCGCTGGTGCTGGCCTTCACCCGGCTGGCGCGCGGCCCGACGCTGCCCGATCGGGTCGTGGCGCTCGATCTGATTTCCGCCCTCGCCGTAGGCATCATCGGTGTCTATTCGATTGAGACAAACCAGCGTGTCCTGATCGAGGTGGCGATCGTCCTGGCCCTGATCTCGTTTCTGGGCACGGTCGCCTTTGCGCGCTATCTGGAGAGGCGGGCCCGTGCCGAGTAACATCGTCTCCACCGCGTTGATGCTCATCGGGGCGGCCTTTCTTCTTCTGGCCGCGGTGGGTGTCACCCGCATGCCCGATCTCTTCACCCGGATGCAGACCACCACCAAGGCGGCAACCCTGGGGGTGGGATGCGTCATTCTGTCGGTCGCCGTGCACTTCGGCGACCTCGGCGTGATGGCCCGGGCCGCGGCGGTGATCGTGTTCGTCCTGCTCACCGCGCCCGTGGCCGCTCACATGATTGCGCGGGCGGCCTACCTGGTCGGTGTGCGGCAGTGGGAAGGGACGATCGTCGATGAGCTGCGGGGACGCTACGATCTCCGGACGGGTACCCTGCGCAGTCCCGGGGTGAACAGGAGCGATACCGATGCGGACGATTGACGACGGCCTGGCCCGGTTTCGGCGGGTCAGACCGGGGTGGGGGCCCACCGCGCCGCTGCTGCGCAGGATGCTGATCACCGGCCTGCTGGTGACGATGCCGCTGGCCGTGACCTACCTGTTGTTGCGCTGGCTCTTCGCCACGCTGGACGGCCTGCTTCAGCCCCTGGCCCGCGCCTTCATCGGGGCCACCATCCCGGGGCTCGGGCTCGTCGTCGGGCTGGTCCTCATCCTGTTCATCGGGGCGGTGGCGAGTAACGTCGTCGGTCGACGGCTGTTAACCCTTGTGGACCGACTGATGCTGCGCATCCCCCTGGCCCGGCCCGTGTACAGCGCCACGAAACAGATCTCGGACGCCCTACTCGGCGATCAGCGCTCCACATTTCGGCGCGTGGTCCTTGTGGAGTGGCCGAGGCACGGAGCGCATACCGTCGGTTTCGTCACGGGCGAAGATCGCGCGGAGGATGGGACCGCCCTGGTCAGTGTCTTCATCATCAGCGCGCCGAACCCGACCACCGGGTTCCTGATGCTGGTTCCCGAATCGGAGGTCGTGCCGACGAACCTTTCGGTGGAAGATGGGATGAAACTCGTTCTGTCCGGCGGCATTGCCGGGACGTTGGCCGAGATCTCCCGGGCACTGATCGTTCGACACCGGCCGCAGGGCGCATCGCCCCACCTTCCCGGGTGAGACCGCTCCGCAACCGCCGCCCTGACAGGGCGATCCTTCCAGCTGGCCGAACTGGCACGGAGAGCTGGCCTGCGGAGCGTGTACCCGCTTGATTGAGACTGTATTCTTCAAAGACGTGGTCCTGGTGGTCGTCGCCGCGCTGCTGGGCGGTGCCGTCGCCACCTGGCTACGCCAGCCGCTCTTCGTAGGCTATGTGATCGGCGGGCTGCTGGTGAACCCTTTTACACCAGGCCCGGCGGTCCAGGATGTCGCGACGTTTCAGCTGTTCGCGCAGATCGGCGTCATCCTCCTGATGTTCACGATCGGGATGGAGATGACGCTGCGCGAACTGACCCGGGCCGGTCCTCCGGCGCTCTTCGGCGCCCCCGTGATGGCTGTGCTGACCATCGGCCTCGCCGTGGCCGCGGGGGCGGCCCTGCACTGGCCCCTGGCGCAGGCCGCGGCGGTCGGGATCGTCATCGCCAACTCCAGCAGCATGGTGGCGGCCAAGCTGCTGCTGGAGCGGGGAGCGGTCAACTCTCCGCACGGCCACGTCGTCCTGGGCACGACCCTGATGGAAGACCTGCTCACCGTGGTGCTGATCGTCGTGCTGCCGATCCTGGCCCGCGGCGAGACCGGCCGCCTGGGCGCCACGGGTCTCGCCGTCGCGCGCGCCGCCGCGATCCTCATCCCGTTTCTGTTCCTGGCCAACCGGGTGATTCCGCGTCTGCTGGCGCGGGTGGCCAGACAGCGCAACACGGAACTGTTCATCATCGTCGCCATGGCGATCGCCGTCGGCACCGCCGCGCTGTCCGCCGGCCTCGGTCTCTCCCTGGCTCTGGGGGCGTTTCTGGCCGGGCTGGTGATCAGCGAGTCCGACGAGTTCACCCACGAGATCCTGACGCGCGTCCTGCCGCTGCGTGACCTGTTCAGCGCCCTGTTCTTTGTCTCCGTCGGGACACTGATCCGGCCGCGCGATCTCCTGGCCGCTCCCTGGCTTCTGGTGCTGGTTGTGGCGCTCATCCTCGGGGGAAAGTTCGTCCTGCGGCTCCTCACCCTGCGGCTGTTTCGCCTGCCCCTGAACATGGGGGCCCTGGTCAGCGTCCACCTGGCGCAGACCGGCGAGTTCACCTTCGTCATGGCCCAGGTGGCGCTGACGGCCGGCCTGCTGAGTCAGGGGCTCTACCAGGCGGTCCTGGCCGCGTCGCTCGTCTCCATCCTGGTCATCTCGTTCATCTCGGACCTGGCTCATCGGTGGATCGAGGTGCCCACCCCGCGCTTCCCGCCGCCTGGCGAGGCGGAGCGCGAGGCGGGACGTGTGCTGGTGTGCGGATTCGGCCGGGTCGGCGGGACGATCGGGGAGGCGCTGGAGGCGTTTCGCATTCCTTTTACCGTCATCGACCTCAATCCCCAGGTGGTGGAGGCCCTCCGGCAGCGTGGCATTCCCGTGGTCTACGGGGACGCGGCCGGGGAGCCGGTGCTGCGCAGCGCCGGAGCCGAGCGGGCCGTCCTGGCCGTCGTCGCCACGCCGGACTTTGAGCGGACCCGTCTGGCCGTGCGGCGGCTGCGCCAGCTTAACCCCACGGTGCCCATCCTGGCGCGGTCCACCCGTCCGGGTCAGCGCCCGGCGCTGATCGCGGCGGGCGCGAGCGAGGTGATCCAGCCGGAGTTCGAAGCGGCGCAGACGCTGATCCGGCACGGGTTGGAGCAGCTGGGCATCCCCCACGAGCAGATCAAGGAGTACATGGCCGAGCAGCGGGCCGCCGCCGAACTCTCGGCGGGGCGCGCTCCCCAGCTGCCGCTGCATCATCTGCTGGAGGCGACGACGGTGCGGATCGGCCCGGGGTTCTGCGCGGACCGCTCGCTGCGGCAGGCCCGGATCCGCGAGCGGACGGGCGTCACCGTCCTGACCGTCCGCCGCGCGGACGGGGACGAAGTCATTAACCCCGGCCCGGATGTGGTGCTGCGTCCCGGCGACCTGGTGACGATCATCGGCCTGCCGGAGCAGATCACGCTCTTTGAGCGGTTGAACCAGGAGGCGGACTGATGAGGGGCGGCGAGGAGATCCTGGTCGTCCCGCGCGCGGTGCTGCTGCCGGAGCCGGTGCACGGGTTCATCACCCAGGACGCGGCGGAGTATCTGGCGCGCATTCGTGCGGAAGCCACCTTCCGGCGGCGGAACGATGTGGAAGACGATCCTTCGATGAAGCAGATCATTCCCTACCTGATCGTCCGGCACGGCGGGCAGATTTTCGTCTTCCAGCGGACGCAGAGGATCACGGAAACGCGCCTGCGGGGCAAGTTCAGCATCGGCATCGGCGGGCACATCAACCGATCCGACGTCGCCGGGGCCGGGGACGTCCTGGAGGCGGGGCTGCGCCGCGAACTGGCCGAGGAGCTGGTGGTCGACGGGCCGTGGGCCGCGCGGTTCGCGGGCGTCCTGAACGACGACTCCAACGACGTGGGGCGGGTACACTTCGGATTGGTCTACGTTGTCGACACCGCCGCTCCGGCGATCGCGGTGCGCGAACCGGAGACCCTGGCCGGCTGGCTCACCGCCCCGGGTCGCCTCCGGGACCTGTATGATCGGATGGAGACATGGTCGCAGCTGATCCTCGATGCCGTGGATCCCATGAGGCTCTGACCAGCACGAGCTCGACCGTCGCCTTCGCGCCGGCGCCGTACCATCTCATCCGCACCCTGTCCTGCGGTCAGGCGTTCGGGTGGCGCATCGACGGAACACTGGCGACGGGTGTCTTTGCCGGCCGCCGGATCCGGCTGCAGCAGCGCGACTCCGCCGTCGCCGTGGCCGGGTTGGACGATCCCCCGGCGCGTCGCGCCCTGCGCCGCTACCTCGGTGTCGATCAGCCTCTCCGCGAGATCGAGAGCCGGCTGGGCCGGGATCGCGTCCTGCGGCGGCTCCTTCCCCTGACGAGCGGGATCGCCCTCCTGCGCCAGGACCCGTGGGAGTGTCTGGTGGGTTTCATCGTTTCCGCCTTCAACAACATCCCCAAGATCGAGCTGACCCTGCGCCGCCTCACCGAGCGATTCGGGCAGCCGGGACGGGAGGGGGCGGTGACGTTCCCGACCCCCGACGCGCTGGCCGAGGCCCGGCCCGGGGAGCTTCGGTCCTGCCTCCTGGGTTACCGCGCCCCGTACGTCCGAGAGGTGGCCCGCCTGGTGTCACGGGGGACGTTCGATCTGAGCGCCCCCGGCCGCGCGCCCTACGACGACGCCCGCCGGATGCTCCTGGCGCTGCCGGGTGTGGGGGAGAAGGTGGCGGATTGCGTCCTGCTTTTCGCCTACGGCAAGGGCGAGGCCTTCCCGGTGGACGTGTGGGTGAAACGTGCGGTGGAGCAGTGGTATCTCGGCGGCCGCGCTCGCAGTGAGCGGTGGATCAGGGAGTTCGCCCGGGACCGTTTCGGGGATCTCGCCGGGTATGCTCAGCAGCACCTCTTCTACTACCGGCGGTCACTGGGGCGGGGACGGCCAGCTTAGGCCAGCCCGGCTCAGGGCCGGGGGTGTGCGGCGAAGAACTGCCAGATCACCTCGGTGGCGTTGATCTCCCTGCTCACGCGGCCCACGATCGCTCGAGGGAGATACTGGGGGCCGCCGGGCCAGGTGTGGCCGCCGCCTTCGATGGTGTACAGGACGACCGCGGTCTGCTCCGCGCAGGCCGTGTAGGCCGTTCTCTTCACGCGGGTCCCGTCGGTCGGAGCCGTCTCGGGCAGGGCGGAGACCTCGGGCGGGCCGGGGCAGCGGTTTGCGGCCGCCCACTTCCGGATGATCTCCTCCGTGGAGATCGTCTCACCGCGGTTGCGCGCCACCGGGCCGCCCTCGTAGGGGACGAGCGGGTCGTCCGTGCCGTTGATGACGAGGACGGAGACCGGCCGCTCCGGATGCAGCGAGGCGGCCACCGCCGGCGCCATCCCGGCGGCCACGGGGGCGATGGCCGCGAGGCGCGAGGACAGGCGCGCCGCCAGCAACTGCGACATGAACCCCCCGTTGGAGATGCCGGTGGAGAAGACCCGTCGGGGATCGACGGGATACTCTGTGGACAGCCGGGTGATCAGCGCCGCGATGAATCCCACGTCGTCGATCCCCTCGGCCTGGGCCCGGATGTGGGGATCGCCCCGGCCGTCGTTCCAGTTGCGCTCCCAGGCGTCGGGATAGACCACGAGAAAGCCGTGGCGATCGGCCAGCACGTTGAATCCGAAGCGCTCCATGCGCCTGCCGGTGCCTCCGCCTCCGTGCAGCACGAACACCAGCGGAACGGCGCGGCCCGCCGGTAACGCTGGCGGCACGTACAGGAGGAACGTGCGGCGCACCCCCCCGATGTCGATGGTGCGGCTGACCGACGCACCGGTGGCCGGCGGGAGGAGTGGCGGCCGGGCCAGAAGGGCGAGGGCCGCGAGCAGCGACGTCCCGAGAACGATTCCGGCGCGTCTCATCTACGGCGCGACCTGGATGGTGCCGTCGCCTTCACCGGTAATATGCCCGATCTGCGCGGCAAGGACGTTCCGGCGGGCCAGGGCCGCGGTCAGGGCCTGGAGCCGCGCCGGCGGGACAGCCATGAGCAACCCCCCCGACGTCTGCGCGTCACAGAGGATCAACTGGTCGCCCTCGTCGAGCCCGGCGAAGTCGACGCGGGATCGCAAATATTCGTAGTTGCGGGCCGTCCCTCCGGCGATGGCGCCCTGTCGGACGAGGGTGCGGGCTTCCGCCAGGACCGGGATGGCGGTGTACGACAGTTGGGCACGCACGCGGCTGGCGGACGTCATCTCGTACAGGTGGCCGAGCAGGCCGAATCCGGTGACGTCTGTGGCGGCGTTCACCCCCACCTCGACCATCGCCTCCGCGGCGTCCCGGTTGAGCGTCTCCATCACCCGGATGACCTCGTCGATCGCCTGGGGTGACGTCTTCTCCTGCTTGATCCCCGTGGTGATGATGCCGATGCCCAGCGGCTTGGTGAGGACCAGGCGGTCGCCCGGTTGCGCGCCGACGTTGCGCACGATCCGGTCGGGGCGCACCACCCCCGTGACGGCCAGCCCGTACTTCGGTTCCGGGTCGTCGATGCTGTGGCCGCCCGCGATGAGGACCCCCGCCTCCCGGGCCTTGTCCGCGCCCCCCTGCAGGATCTCCTCCAGGACCGCCAGCGGCAGCTTTCCGCGCGGAAAGCCGACGATGTTCAGGGCGAGGATCGGCCGGCCGCCCATGGCATAGACGTCGGACAGCGCGTTCGCCGCGGAGATCGCCCCGTAGTGGTACGGGTCGTCTACGACGGGCGTGAAGACGTCTACAGTCTGGACGAGGGCGAGGTCGTCGGCGAGGCGGTAGACTGCCGCGTCGTCGACGGTGCTCGTCCCCACCAGGAGGTTCGGGTCGCTGGGAACCGGCAACCGGCGCAGGACCTGCGCCAGGTCCTCAGGACCGAGTTTGGATGCTCACCCCGCGCAGGCCACCAGCGCGGTGAGCCGGACGCGCTCCCGTGCCGTCACGCCCTCACCCCCTTCCGGAGCCGACGTCACCCGTCGATTGTAGCATGGAGGCGGAGACCCGACGACGAAGTCGCGCAGGGGAGGCTCCGATCATGACGTTGCACCAGCTCCGCGTCTTCGCCACTGTGGCGCGACTGGGCAGTTTCTCGCGCGCGGCCGAGGAGCTGGGGATCACCCAGCCCTCGGTCAGCATCCAGGTCGCCGACCTGGAGCGGGATCTGGGCGTGGAACTGTTCCGGCAGGAGGGGAAGCGGATCGCCCTGACTCCCGCCGGGCAGGCTCTGGCGGAGTACGCTCCGCGGATTCTGGCCCTGGCCGACGAGGCCGTGGCCGCCGTCCGTCAGGCCGGCCGCGAACCCGTCGCTCCCTTCGAGGTCATCGAGCACACCTCGGAAGCGGGGATCATCGCCCGGGGACGGACCCTGCCCGAGGTGTTCGCCAACGCCGCCGCGGGCATGCTCTCCTTCATCATCTCTCCAGAATCCGTCCGCCCCGTTGAGTCGCGCCGGATCGTCGTCACCGCCGACGACCGCGAGGGGCTCCTCGTGGCGTGGCTGAACGAACTGCTCATCCTGCTCAACGGGGACGGCTTCATCCCCCGGGAATTCCGCATCGAGGAGCTGGAAGCTACGCGCCTTCAGGCGGAGGTCCGGGGCGAGCCGGTGGATCCCGGGCGGCACCGCTTCCGACTCGATGTCAAGGCGGCCACCTACCATCAGCTCGAGATCGGCCGGGACGGCGGATGGTACGCGCGGGTCATCTTCGATGTGTGAAGAGGGGCCGGGACGAAGGAGCGAAGGAACAAGGAGATTCGCCGGCAGCGGGCGCAATCAGAAGTGAGACTCCCATGCTCGATCTGAAGCTGATTCGGGACGATCCGGAACTGGTGCGCGAGGGGCTGCGCAAGAAGCACGCCGATGTGGGCCTCGTCGATCGCGTCCTGGAGCTCGACCGCCGGCGGCGGGAGTGGATCCGACAGGTGGAAGCGCTGCGCGCCGAGCAAAACCAGGCCTCCGCGGCCATCCCCCGCCTGACCGGCGAGGAACGCGCCCGCCGCCTCGCGGAGCTGCGGGAGGTGGCCGACCGTCTGAAGGCGCTGGAACCCGAGCTGAAGACCCTGGAAGAGCGGCTGCACCGGACGCTGCTGCTCTTCCCCAATCTGCCCCATCCGTCCGTCCCGCCGGGGAGAGATGCCTCGGAGAACGTGCCGCTGCGCACCTGGGGACGGAAGCCGGAGTTCACCTTCCCTCCGCTGGACCACCTCGATCTGGGGACGCGCCTCGGCATCATCGATATGGAGCGCGGCGCCAAGGTGGCCGGGTCGCGCTTCTACTACCTGAAGGGTGCGGGGGTGCTGTTGGAGCAGGCGTTGATGCGCTTCGGGTTGGACCTGCTGGTCGCGGAGGGGTTCACGCCGGTCGTCACCCCTTTCCTGGTGCGCCCCGAAATCATCACCGGCGCCTGGGGGGGCGCGGAACTGGATACCCAGCAGGTCTACCGGATCGAGGGCGAGGATCTGGCGCTGATCGGGACCTCGGAACAGAGCCTGGCCGGCATGTATCAGGGGGAGACGCTTGAGGAGGAGACCCTGCCCCGGCGGTTCGCCGGGATCTCCTGGAATTTCCGCCGGGAAGCCGGCAGCTACGGACGCGACGTGCGCGGCCTCTACCGGGTGCATCAGTTCGACAAGCTGGAGATGTTCTCGTACGTGGTGCCCGAGCGCTCCTGGGACGAGCACGAATACCTCGTCTCGCTGGAGGAGCGCTTCCTGCAGCGGCTGGGGCTCCACCACCGGGTTGTGGCGATCTGCGGCGGCGACACGAGCATCCCGTCGGCGAAGACCTACGACGTGGAGACGTGGATGCCGGGCCGCGGCGAGTTCGGGGAGACGCAGTCCTGCAGCAACTGCACGGACTTTCAGGCCCGGCGGCTCGGGATCCGCGTGCGGCGGGCCCGCGGCACAGAGTATGTGCACACCCTGAACGGGACGCTGGTGGCGACCAGCCGGGCGCTCATCGCCGTGCTGGAGAACTACCAGCAGCCGGACGGCAGCGTCCGCATCCCCGAGGTTCTGGTCCCGTACATGAACGGGCAGGAGGAGATCCGACCGTGACTCTGCGCTTTGTGGTGTTCGGTTCCGGCGCGGTGCTGATGGCCCTGGAGATCGTGGGCAGCCGCGTACTGGCGCCGTACTTCGGCAGTTCGGTTTACGTGTGGGGCAGCCTGATCAGCATTTTCCTGGCCGCCCTCAGCGTCGGCTACTACCTGGGCGGCGTCGCCGCCGACCGCTGGCCCCGTCCCGGTGTCCTGGCCCTGACGCTGGGCACGGCCGGCGTCCTGATCCTCCTGTTGCCGCCGCTGGCTCGGCCCATCCTGGAGGCCTTCACGGTCTGGGATCTGGGACCGCGCCTGTCGCCGCTGCTGGCCTCCGTCGTCCTGTTTGCCCTGCCCAGCGTCCTGATGGGCGCCACCTCGCCCTTTGCCATCAAGCTGGCCGCGACGACGCTGGCCACCGTGGGCAACACCGCCGGCGTCCTGTACGCCATCTCCACCGCCGGGAGCATCGTGGGAACGCTGCTCACCGCCTTCGTGCTCATTCCGGCGATGGGCGTACGGGCGATTCTCTACACGCTGGGAGGGAGCCTGCTGGTCTTCTCGGCGTTGATGGCGATGCTGGCCGCGCGCGGCGTCCGCCGCGCCGCGGCCGCCGTCACGGTGCTCGCCCTCGTCCTCGCCGCCCTCCCCGCCGCCGGGCAGACGCGGTGCGGCGAGCCCCGCGTGGTGTTCGAGCGCGACACCGTGTATCATCGCATCCGTGTCGCCGAGGACAACTGCTACCGCTGGCTGCACTTCGACCGCTCCCGCCAGGGCGGCATGTTCCTCACCGACCCGCGGGAGAGCCCGCTGGTCTATCCCGACTACTTCCTGCTAGCCTGGCTGTTCAACCCGAACATCAGGCGCGTGCTGGTGGTCGGGCTCGGTTCCGGCTCCGTCCCCAAGCGCCTGCTCAGCGACTTCCCGGGCGTGCAGGTGGACTCCGTCGAGCTGGACCCGGTCGTCGTCGAGGTGGCGAAACGGTACTTCGCCGTCACCGAGGGACCGCGCCACCGCATCTTCGTTCAGGACGGCCGCCAGTACATCCGACGGACGGATACCCCGTACGACCTGATTGTCATGGACGCCTACCACGCCGAGGGCGTGCCCTTTCATCTCGTCACGCAGGAGTTTTTCCGTCAGGTCAAGGCCAGGCTGACGCCGGGCGGGATCGTGGCCGCCAACATCGTCGGGTTCCTGGGCGGCCCGGACAGCAAGCTCTTCAAAGCGATCTACAAGACCTACGCTGCGGAGTTTACGGGGCTGTACCTCTTTCCCGTGCAGGTCCAGTATTACCCCGAGGAGGATCGGGTGCGCACCATCATCCTCTTCGCCGGGGCCCGGCCGGGGCTCGGCAGGCGTGACCTGACGGCGACCCTGGGCCAGCTGCGCCGGGAGAAAAAAGTCCCCCCGGCGCTGCGCACCGACTTTCTGGGCGACTTCTATACCCGGCCCGTGGCGACGGACGAGGTGCCGGTGCTGACCGACGACCGCTCCTTCAGCGACATCCTCCCGGTGTGGGGCTGGGACCCGGAACGCAGGTAGCCGTCTACTTGGAGTGCTTGTCTGCGACCTTAGTTGCGCCGTAGGCGTCGGGCTTGGTCACGGCCAGGTACCCTGAGCCGGTGACCATGCCGACCACCTCGCGAATGATCCGCTTGGTGTCGCCGTTGGGGCCGACGTCGAGGTGGATCTCCACCGGTAGTTCGGAGTGGCCGTTGCGGGAGAGCTCGGCGCTGATTAGCCCGGCCGTCTCCAGGGAGAGCGCGGTCTCGAAGAAGATGCGCTGGCGCAGGCTGTCCATCTTCCGGTTGTACATCTTCCGGTAGAAGTACCGCCCGCCGTGGCCCAGGCGGTGGATGATGACCGCGGTGACGAAGCAGGTCTGGTCGCTGAGCAGGGAGTCCGTGCCGATGATCAGGTGGTATTTCTGGTCGGGCTCCTCGTTCATGTAGCCCACGAGGTGCTCGAACATCTGGCGGAAGCTGAGTCGGCCGAAAGTGGGGCTGACAAACTCCATGGCGCCCCGCGCCGTCTTGGCGGGCCGCCCCGCCGGCGCCGCGCCTGTAGGCTGCGGCCGGGCGGGTGTTGACGAGCTCTGCGCGTCCATGACGATCTCCGTCCATTGAGTATACGGTAGGCGCGCAGCTCCCCGCAATCGGGCTAGATCTCCCTCCGGCCCTCCAGCGCCTTGGCCAGGGTCACTTCGTCGGCGTACTCCAGATCGCCGCCGACCGGCAGCCCGTGGGCCAGGCGCGTGACCTTGATCCCCAGAGGCTTCAGGATCCTGGCCAGGTAGATGGCCGTGGCCTCGCCCTCCACGCGGGGATTGGTGGCGACGATGACCTCTTTGACCTCACCGCCTTTCACCCGGGTGAGCAACTCGGCGATTTTCAGGTCGTCGGGCCCGACGCCGTCCAGGGGGGAGATCGCCCCGTGCAGCACGTGGTACCGTCCCTTGAATTCCCGGGTGCGCTCCATGGCCAGCACATCGCGCGGATCCTCGACGACGCAGATCACCTCGGCGCTGCGGTTCGGGGCGGTGCAGATGGCGCACGGATCGACATCGGTGATGTGGAAGCAGATGCTGCAGTGGCGGATGCGGGCCTTGGCGTCGAGGATCGCCTGGCTGAGTCGGGCCACGTCTTCCGCCGGCAGGCCGAGGATGTAGAAGGCCAGCCGTTGCGCCGTCTTCGGCCCCACCGTGGGCATCTTGCTGAGCTCTTCGATCAGCCGCGCCAGCGGCTCGGCGTACACCGGACGTCCGCCCTCTAGATCAGGCCCGGCGGCAGCGGCAGCCCGCCCGTGACGGTCCGCATCTTCTCTTCCGCTCTGGTGCGCGCCGCCCGCTGCACTTCGGTGAGGGCGGCGAGGATGAGGTCCTGGAGCATGGTCACATCCGAAGGATCCACGACGGAGGGGTCGATCCGGATCTCCTGGATCTCCCCGTGCAGATTGGCCACGGCGCGCACCACCCCGCCGCCGGCCGTGGCCTCCACGCGTTCCCCTTTCATCTCCTCCTGCACGCGGGCCATCTCGGCCTGGAGCTTCTGCACCTGCTTCATCATCTTCCCGAGGTCACGCATCCTTGATCTCCACGACGTGGCCCCCGAACAACTCCACCGCCCTGGCCACAAGCGGGTCGCTCTGGACCGTGATCGCCGGCCCGGTGGGGGCCGGGGGCGCCGCGTCGTCGAGGACGGTGCAGCGCAGGCGCAGGTGGTGACGCAGGACGCGCTCGACGGCGCCTTCCACGACGGAACGGTTCTCCGGACGGTGCAGGTTGTCCCGATGGAAATTGTATCCCTGGCGGAGGCCGATCACGAGGTGGTCGTCCTCGACGGCCAGCGGTACGCCCTCGATCAACAGCGCGTGGCAGAACATCTTCGTGCGCTTGACTTCCTCCAGGATGCGGGCCCAGGACCGGCGGACGTCCTCGATCCCCACGGCGGGAACGGGTGGTTCAGGCGCGACTCCCGGAGGCGAGGCCACGGCGGCGCCGACCGAGGCCGGAGCGGCCGCGGGCGGCGGAGCGGTCGCGGCGTTCTGCGGCCCCTCGGAGGGGGGTCTGCGCGGTGCGCGCGAAGGACGCTCCGCGGCGCGGGAGGGTTGCTCGGCGGCCGGTTCGCGCTCCGGGAGCGGCAGGGGAGGGGTAGCCGGCGTCTGACGCGCCGGCGGTGGAGTCCCGGGGGCCGTGCCCAGCCGTTCCTCCAGGGCATAGAGGCGCGTGCGGAGTCCCTCCAGCGTCGGATCCATCTCCGGCCGGCACAGCCGGATCAGCGCGACCTCCAGGGCCAGCCGGGGCTGCGGGCTCCAGCGGGCTTCCGCATCGGCGGCGGAGAGCACGTTGAGCGCGCGCAGGATCTCCGGAAGGTCGATCCTGCCGGCCTGCGCCTGCAGCGCCTGCAGCCGCCCTTCGGTCGTGTCCAGGACCTCCCCGCGGCCTCCTGTCCGGAGCACCAGCAGGTCGCGGAAGTGGTCGAGCAGCGTGCGCAGCACCTGGCGCACGTCCTTGCCTTCGTTGATGACCTGCCCCACCAGTTCCAGCGCCGCCGGCGCGTCGTGGGCCACGATGGCGTCGGCCAGGCGCAGCGAGACATCCTCGGGCAGGAGGCCGAGCAGGGCCTGCACGTCGGCGGCGGTGATCGGTCCTTGCGCAAAGGCGGCGAGCTGGTCGAGGATCGACTCCGCGTCCCGGACCGACCCGTCGGCCGCGGCGACGATCAGCGCCAGTGCGGGATCGTCGATGGCGAACCCCTCGGTGGCGGCGATGTGGCGCAGGCGGGCGATGATCTCCTTCTGAGAGACACGGCGGAAGTCGAAGCGCTGGCACCGGGACAGGATGGTCGCCGGGAGGCGGTGCGGCTCGGTGGTGACGAGGACCAGGACGGCGTGCTCGGGGGGTTCTTCCAGGGTCTTGAGCAGCGCATTCGCCGCCTCCGGGGTCAGCATGTGCGCTTCGTCGATGATGTAGACTTTCTTGCGTCCTTCGGTGGGGGCCAGGCGGATCCGGTCCCGCAGTTCGCGGATCTCCTCGATGCCGCGGTTGCTGGCCGCGTCGATCTCGATGACGTCCACAGAGTACCCGCCGGCGATGGCCTGGCAGTTGGGGCAGGTGTTGTCGGGGGTGGGCGTAGGCCCCTGCAGGCAGTTCAGCGCCTTGGCCAGGATGCGCGCCGTGGTGGTCTTGCCCGTCCCGCGGTGGCCCGCGAACAGGTAGGCGTGCACGACCCGGCCGGTGCGGATGGCGTTCTGCAGGGTCCGCGTGACGCGTTCCTGGCCGATCACCTCCTCAAAGGTCTGGGGCCGCCACTTCCGGTAAAAGGACAGGTGGGACATGCACGCCTCCGGGGATACGCAGGTGTGGTGCTCTCTTCGCCGGAGCGGAAAGTCTCTCCTTGCCTGCGCGCCGTGCGCGCAAGGAGGCCTGTTCGGAGGCAGCGAAGCATCGGGGAGTGCCCCTTTCGCCCGAGCTGGCCGTCTTCCTCATCGTCTCCGCCCTGGCCGCCACCTGGGTCCACACTGACTACCGGTCCCGGACCGACGGACCGTTGTGGGAGCGGATCGCCTGGTGGCTGGGCACGCTCCTGGCCCTGCCCATTTTCCTCCCCATCTACCTCGTGGCGGCCCGGCCGCCCGGCCGCCTGGTGCGCTGCCCGTCGTGCGGGCGACTGACCCTGGCCCACCGCGCCGCGTGCCGCCATTGCGGCAACGCCATCGCCTTCGAACCCGGCCCGCGCCTGTGGGGTCTGTCCGAGGTGGCGGGGATCAGTCTCGCCTTCATCCTCACCCTGGCACTTGTGGCGCAGACGCTGGGCGTGGGGCCGGAGGTCTCGTTGCCGGAACTGGTGGCCTTCGCCACCCTCCAGAACGCCCTGTTCATCGGCCTCACCCTCTACGTGGCGCGCATCCGCTACCGCCTGCCCGCCGCCACGCTGGGCCTGAGGGCGCAGCGGTGGCCCCTGTGGGTGGCCGGCGGTCTGATCGCCGGCGCCCTGTCCGTCCCGGTGAGCACCGGCGCCGAAGACCTGGCCATCACCATCATCGCCTTCTTCACCGGACGGGCCAGGGCGGAGGCGATGGCGGAGGAGGAGCATCTCAGGGACGTGCTGACCGGCATCCTGCAGGGACCGCTGACGGCGGGCCAGATCGTGTTGATCTTCCTCCTGCTCTGCGCGCTCGTGCCGGTGGGGGAGGAACTGTTCTTCCGCGGATTCGTCTACGGCGCCCTGCGCCGATGGGGAATCCCGCTGGCCAACGTCCTCTCCGCTTTCTTCTTCGCCGCCGTCCACCACCAGGTGGTGCACTTCCTGCCCGTCTTCCTCCTGGGGATCATCCTCGCCTGGCTGTACGAGCGCACCGGCTCGCTGCTGCCGGCGATGCTGGTGCACGCCCTGAACAATGCCGTGGCCATCCTGCAGACCCTCTACGGCTGGAAGTTCTGAGCCGGCTGGAAGAGCTGACGGCCTCCGGCCCGGGCCGGAGGGCGCCGGGTTCGGCCGTGCACCCGCCGTCGTCGACCGCCCTCCAGGCGGCTTCGGCGCCGCCGGCTCGGACCAGGTCTCCCCGCGGCACACGAGAGCCCTGACGTACCGTTGCTTCCTTCCGGACCTGGCGGGGTTGGTCAGATCTCGTTGCGCGGGACCCGGTCGTCGTCGCCGCGTGCGCCGGCCCGGCCCTGCAGAGCAGCGTCTCGGGCGGGAGTTCAGCCCCGCTGTAGCGGATTGCGGGTACAGGGAACCGCTAGCTCCCCGCCTAGCACGGCCGTCTCCATTGTACACCCGGCGCGCCCGCAGACGCCCCCGCGGGCGGAGGACGCCGGGGCCGCCTAGCGGGGGAGGAGGAGCCGGATCCGCTGCGGCGGCCAGTAGATGAGGATGGCCTGGCCCACGATCTTGTCTTTCTTCAGGGCGCCGAAGGAGCGGCTGTCCTCGCTGTTGTTGCGGTTGTCGCCCATGACGAAGACCGCATCCGCCGGGACGGTGACGGGACCGAAGTCCCCCTGCGGCACCCCATTCACGTACGGTTCGGCCACCGGCATGTTGTTGATGAAGAGCCTGCCCTCTCTGAGTTCCAGCCGATCCCCCGGAAGGGCGACGATGCGTTTGATGTAGTTGCGCTCGGGGTTGAGGGGGTACCGCAGGACGATCACGTCGCCGCGGCGGGGCTGCCGCAGGCGGTGCAGGAATTTGTCCACCAGCACACGATCGTGGGGGAGCAGCGTGGGCTCCATGGAGTACTGCTCCACCTGGAAGGCCTGCGCCACGGAGACCATGATCAGCTGCGCCAGGATGAAGGCGATGATCAGGGTCTTGGCGAACTCCCACAACCCGCCCGCCGCCCTGCGCCAGATGGGCCTCGTCGAGGGTGCTTCCATAGAGCGTGTCCTATCATAGCGGCCGGCCATCGGGACCGTCAATTGCGCGTCCCGCCCTGCGGCGCCGGCCGCCCACAGCCCGACTGTGATCTGCGTCACACTCCGCCCGTGACGATGGTCATCGTCCCGACCCGCTGTAGTGGTTAGGCTGTGTTCATAGATCAAGGCGAGGGCGACCAATGCAGAACCACTACGCGGTCGAACGATTCGTCCAGGAACGCCACCGGGAGGCGCTGGCGATCGCCGAGGTGCAGGCCCTGCGACGCCGGGCCACTTCCGCCCGGCGCGCCCGCCGCTGGGCGGGTCTGCTGCGGTGGTTGCGCGCAGTCTCTGCCGCAGCGGTCCTCCATCCCGGTGAAGGTGCCCGGATGGCGGGGTCTGTCCGCGAGCCCTAAGAGATCCGCTGCCGCAGACGGGGCGTGTCCAGCAGAGCGATCTTCCGCCCGCGGAGTTCCAGCAGCCCCTGGGAGCGGAAGGAGGCCAGCGCGCGGTTCACCCGCTCGCGGGTCGCGCCCACCATGGTGGCCAGGTCGGTCTGGGTGAGGTCAAAGTCGATCTCGACCCCGCCGTCCGTCCCGACCCCGTAGCGGTCGGCCATCTCCAGAAGTATGCGGGCCAGGCGGGCGTGGACGTCCAGATAGGCCAGGCTCTCCGCGTACTCGGTGACGTGGCGCAGGCGGGTGCTGAGCAGCGCGATCAGGGCGATGGCGAACTGCGGTGTGGCCCCTGCATACTGCAGGAACTCCTGGCGGCTGAAGGTGTAGACCGTGGTGTCCTCGAGACCTGATCCTTGTGGAAGATCACGGTGCCCCGCCGGAAGGTGCGCCGGCGCAGTTGCCGGACCAGCCCGGTCAGCGTGGCATCGTCCAGCGCGGTAAACAGCGGGACCCGCTTCAGCAGTGCGCCTAACTCCGCCCCCGCCATCGTGGGCCAACCCTTCGGGAGAAGGCGGGGAGCTTCCTTCGAAAGTTTACGATCGGGAGCACCTGGGGTATCATGAGGACGCGTGCGGTGAGGTGCAGGAGCCCGGCTGAACTGGCGGCACTGGAAATGCCGTAGGGGCGCAAGCCTCTCGAGGGTTCAAATCCCTCCCTCACCGCCAGTTACCCCAGGGCCCGGGCCGCCCGCGGCGATGCCAGAAAGCGCGGGCGCCACTGTTCGGGCAGCGTCTGCGCCATCCGCTCGATGAAACTCCGCAGCGCGTCGCGGTCTTCCGGACGGTCCAGCAGCTCGCGGCGCACTTCCAGGGCCCGCCACTCCCGGACCACATCCTCGCTCTGCCGGCTCCAGGCCAGCGCCTGATCCAGCAGCGCCGGCACCTGCGCGCTCCCCTCCCGGGCGGCGAGGCGCGCGTCGAGGATGGCCAGCGAGGCCAGCGCCGGCGGTGAGGCGAAACGCAGCAGATCCGGCCGGCGCGGCTCGACATACCGCCGGAGGTCGTCCAGCCTTCCCGCGTCGAGGAAGGCCTCGCCAGCGGTGAGCACCGCCTCCACGTCGGAGGGGATGAACACCCCGCCGGGCAGGGCGGCCAGTTCGTCCAGCGCGCGCGCCAGCGCGGCCCGGTCCTTTTCCGTCAGGGCCAGCTCGACCGCGGCCAGCAGGGAGATCTGGCGCCAGGCCGGCGAATGCGACTCGGATGTGGCGGCGTTGCGCCACATCGCCCTGGCCTGTTCCTGGTCCCCGACCTGGTCGTAGGCTAGGCCGCTGAAGTAGTAGAGCCAGGGATACTGGATCCTGGCCAGCCCGTGGATGCCGATGCGGGCTGCCTCCAGGTTCCGCACGGCCTCCACCCACTGGCCGAACGCCGTCTGGATGCGACCGATGAAAAAGTGCGTGTACGCGGCGCGCCGACGGTCTCCGATCTCCTCCGCCAGAGCCAGAGCCTCAAAGCCGTGCGCCAGCGCGGCCCGGTACTGTCCCCGGAAGCCGTGGATCACGCACAGGTAACTGAGCGAGGTGGCCTGACGGGACTTGTCCCCGGCGGCGCGGGCCGAGGACAACCCGTCGGCGGCCGCCGCGACGGCCTCATCGCCGAATCCCGCGCCGACCAGCGCCATGCACAGCAGGTTGAGGCCGCGGGCCAGCGCCGCGGGATCGCCGGATTGGCGCAGCAACTGCAGTCCCTCGGTCAGCGAGGGGTGGTCCGGCGGCAGCCGGCCGCGATCCCAGGCGACGTTGGCCAGGTCAATCAGCGTCTGCCCCAGGGCCAGCCGCGCCCCGGCCTCGCGGGCCACCTCCGCGGCTTCGCGGAACCGCCGCTCCGCCTCGTCCAGGTCCGTCAGGCGGTGATGGATCAGCCCGATCTTGTTCTGGAGGACGGCGACCAGCGTTCGATCGCCCACCGACCCCGCCGCCTGCAACCCCCTCTCGAAGTCGGCCAAAGCGCGGGCGTACTCGCCGATGAGCTGATACACATCGCCCCGATCGCGGTAGACGGCCGCCTGCAGAGCGGGGGCTCCCGGCCCGGCCGCCTCCAGGGCCTGGGTGAAGAGACGCAGCGCGTCGGCGTTCGCGTAGTGGCGGCGGGCCTTCAGACCGGCGCGGTGGAGGTAGTCGGCGGCGCGTTCGTCCCCGGCCAGGCGCAGGTGCTCGGCCAGGATCTCCACCACCTCTTCCAGGCGCGCCCCCAGGCGGGGTTCCATCCAGCGCGCCGCCGCCGCGTGCGCCCGCTGGCGCTGCCCCCGCGGCAGGAGACTGTAGGCCACGTCGCGGGCCAGGATGTGGCGGAAGGCGTATTCCTGTTCCGCGGCGATCGAGGAGACGGGTCGAGCAACGATGAGTTCCCGTGTCACGAGCGAGTCGATCGCGGCGACGGTCTGCTCCGCGGTCAACCCGGCGATCTCGCTCACGGCCGACGGCCAGAACGTGCGGCCAACCACCGCGGCGGCCTGGAGCACCCGCCGCTCGAGCGGCGGCAGCCGGTCGATGCGCGCCGTCAGCACCGCCTGCACCGTTTCCGGAACCACCGCACCCGGCGCGCCGCCTTCCATCATCATGCGCACCAGCTCTTCCACGAAGAGGGCGTTGCCCCCGGCGCGCTGCGCGATCGACCGGACCGCCTCCGCGGTCAGCCCCGCTCGGGCCAGCGAGGACACCAGCTGCTCCGCCTCCTGCAGGGAGAGGGGCGCAAGGTCGATGGTTGTGGCGTTGCGCCGTCCTCCTCCCCAGGTCGGACGGCGCTCGAGCAACTCCGGACGCGCCAGGCAGATGATGAACAGGGGGATCCCCATCGCCTGCTCCGCCAGCATGGCGGTGAGGTCGAGGACCGCGTCGTCCGCCCAGTGGACGTCCTCCAGGGCCAGGATCACCGGGTGGTGCGCGGCCAGAGCCGTGATCAATCCCCGCCACGCCTCGAACAGCCGGTGGCGGACGAGTTCGGGATCGCCCCCGGCCTCGCCGCCGAAGGTGAGCAGGAGTCCCTCCGGCAGGTCGGCACGGCCGGGCAGCACCTCCGCCAGCCACGACGCGACCTTGGCGCGCACGACGTCCGGCGCATCGGTGTCCATCAGCCCCGCCTGAGAGCGCAGGATGTCGAGCAGTGCGTGGTAGCCGATCTGTCCTCCGAAGGCTACGCTGCGGCCGCGCAGCACCAGCGGACGCGGCTCCCGGTCGCGGACCTCGGCCAGGAACTCGCGCAGCAGGCGGCTCTTGCCTACGCCCGGCTCGCCGATGACGGTGACCAGCTGAGCCCGGGCGTCGTCGCGGCTGCGCTGGTAGAGACTGCGCAGGATGCCCAGTTCGCCGTGGCGGCCGACCAGCGGCGCCGTGATCCGCCGGGCCTCCGCACGCTCGGGCAGCGCCGCCGTCGCGGCCCAGATCCCCAGCGGCGTCGCTTTCCCCTTGACGGACAGCGGCGGGAGAGGGCGGTACTCGATGCTGTCCTTCGTCAGGCGATAGGTGTGCTCGCCGACGATAACCATGCCGGCGGCGGCGGTCTGCTGCAGTCGCGCTGCGGTGGTGACGGCGTCGGAGACGAGGAAGTCGCGCTGGAAGGTGGAGCCCGACTCGGCCACGACCTCGCCGGTGTCGATGCCCACACGGGTGGCCAGCTGCACGCCGTGGCTGACGGCGAGGTGCGTGTTCAACACGGGCATCGCCTGCTGGATGGCCAGCCCGGCCCGCACTGCGCGCTCGGGATCGTCCTCGTGGGCGACGGGCAGGCCGAAGACGGCGAGGACGGCGTCGCCCAGGTAGTTGGCGACCGTGCCTTCGTACCATCCTTCGACCACGCCCTGCACCACGGTGTAGAACTTGCCGACGACCTCGCGGGCCTCTTCCGGATCCAGCCGCTCGGTCAGGGCGGTCGAGCCCACCAGATCGGCGAACAGGACGGTGACCACCTTGCGGGTTTCGGCGGTGAGGACCGGCGCCTCGCGCCGGGGCGGCTCCCGGCGCAGGCGGATCCCGCAGTTCCCGCAGAAGCGCGCCTCCTCCGTCACGGATGCGCCGCATTCGGGGCAACGGGTCGCCAGCGGCTTCCCGCAGTGGCTGCAGAAGCGGGCCCCCGGTGGATTGGAGGCCCCGCAGTTCCGGCAGGCAGGGGAAGCGTCCATGTGCGGCAGGATTAGACGGGGCGTGGGAACAGTCCTGTGAAGCGAACGTTACAAAAGGAGGCTAGTGGTGAGAAAGATTCCCTTGGGGGAGAGGTCAACTCCGGCGAGGAGGTAGGTGCCGATGCGAATGCGTGTTGTCCTGACGCCGCTCGTGCTCACGGCGGTCCTGATCCTGCCGGCGCTCACGGCGCCGGCCCGGGCGCAGAGCGGGGCCCGCAAAGTCTTCCAGATCAGCATGACGTCCTACAAGTTCACCCCCGCCCTCATTACGGTGAACCGGGGGGATACCGTCATCCTGCAGATGAGCAACGACGATCCCGAACGTCGCAATCACAGTATTGCGGCGCGCCTCTTCACCCAGATCGAGGTCAAGGCGACCGGGCAGTTTCGCACCGGCGTGGGCGACGAGCGACGCTTCTTCGCCGCGGAGCCGGGGCAGAAGTTCGAGCTGGAGTTCGTCGCCTCCCAGGCCGGGACGTTTCCCTTCGTCTGCGGCGTCTTCGACCATGGGGCGCGCGGCCAGACCGGAGCGATCAACGTCCTGCCCGCTCCCGCCGGACAGCGCTGAGCCCGCTCTGAAGCGTCCGCGAGAACAGGCAGCCGGTCGGGCGGTCCAGACCTCACCCCCCACAGGCTGAGACCGCCGGCCGGCTGCCTGCTGGCGTGACCTGTCCCGAGGACCTCGTCCAGAACCTCGGTCGAAAGAGGCTACGCTCGCTGCACTTGGTGGCTTCAGCAACGCGCGAGCTCTTCGCTCGGTTATCGAGCCGGCTGGCGGCGCTGACTCGGGCGCGAGGGTGGGGTTCGTTTCACCCGATGCCCCACCCTCAGGGACGTGGACTACGCGGCTTTCATGAACTGCGGGGCGACGCGCAGTCCCTCTTCTGCCGTGATGACCGGAGCGATAGTAAAGTCGTACAGGTCAGACCACGGCGCGGTTGCGGCAAGCAACGAAACGGCACTATCCGCCTCCGCGATGACGATCACATTGTAGTCCCCGCCTTGCGGCCAGTACTCGGCCACAACGCGCAACCCCGGAGGGTACTGCCACTGCGCGCGCCGGGCGAGGCGTTCCTGGACGGTCCCGGCCTTGGCCTTCCCAAAGGCGATGACCAGCATGGCTGCTCACCTCCGGTCAGTATCGCGCTACCTCGGCCGTCACCTGCGATGGGATAACTCCCGGCATCACCTCCCTCCCCGGCGGCTCCCGCTCAAGGCTGATGAGCACGCGTATGCCGCCCGATGTCGGAACGCGTATCCATCGCGATGAGGAGTCAGAGCAGGCTGTGTCTCTCCGGGTGTGGCGGGCCGGTGGGACGATGCTGTGTTTAGAATTTAGGATAGAGCAGTCCCGGCGAGTGCCACAATCGGGCGCAAAGAGTATTCTCACGGAGATCGCTGCGTCCGACAGGGCGAGGGATGGCGGAGGGGGTGGGACTCGAACCCACAAGGGGCTTGCGCCCCGCCGGTTTTCGAGACCGGTCCCTTGGCCAGTTCGGGGCACCCCTCCAGGCCGCGACTATTATACTCGACGGTGCGCGCCGGCGCACTCTAAGGGCGGGCCCGGGCTAGGATCCAGGTGCTGAGCGTGTCGAGGAACCCCGGCGCGAAGCGCGGCGCGAACCCCGCGGCGAGGAACTCGCGCGTCGTGCCCTCCCGCGCTTCCGCGAACCAGTGGTTGGCGCGCGGCAGGGTGACGATCGTCACGTCGTCGTTGCCCGCATCGCGCAACCAGGCGCGGAGGGCGTCGGCGTTGCGGTCGGGCGGCACCTGGGTGTCGAGGGCGCCGAAGAGGGCGAGCACCGGGACGCGCAGCGTGCTCAGCGCCGGACGGGGATCGTAGTCCACAACGTAGCAGATGTAGCTGGCGCCCAGGGCGCGGCACAGCGGCCCGAGCGCGGAGGCCGCGCGGAGGATGAGGTCCAGGCGGCGGACGCGCCCGCGCACCGCCGCCGCGCTTACCCCGCGGCGGGAGGCCTCCACCGCCTCGTACGTGAGCGCCTGCGCGCGGACGGACTCCGCGGGACCGGCCAGCATGACGAGGGACGCCACCGGGGCGCGTTGGGCGACAAGCGGGACGACGTACCCGCCCTGGCTGTGACCGATCAGCCCGATCCGGCGGCGGTCGATCTCGCCGCGCCGGCCGAGCCACCCGATCAGCGCCGCGACGTCCTCGGCCCGCCCCGCGAAGGTCTCCCGCTTCCAGGTCCCCGTCGATCCGCCCACGCCCCGCTTGTCGTAGAGCAGGACGGCGATGCCGCGGGCGGCGAGGTGGCCGGCGATGAGCCGGTAGATGGGGAACCGCCGCCCCCCGTTGCGGGTGGCGGGTCCGGACCCTGAGATCACGACCACCGCGGGGAAGGGGCCGTCCCCGCGCGGCAGGATCAGCGTCCCGGCCAGCGTGGCGCCCGCCACAGGCACGCGCACTTCCTGCGCCCCAGCCGCCGGCGAGGCGAGCGAGGCCTGGGCGATCAGGCCGATCAACAGATCGCCACGAGCGGCGCGATCACGGCAGCACCATGCCGGCCGTGGCGAGTAATCGGCCGAGCACGGCCAGCGGCAGGCCGACCACCGTGAAGTAATCGCCTTCGATGCGCTCCACGAACAGGGCCGCGCGACCCTGGATGCCGTAGGCGCCGGCTTTGTCCATGGGCTCGCCCGAGGCCACGTAGCGCGCGATCTCCTCGTCGGTCAGGTGTCGGAACCACACCCGCGTCACGGAGCTCTCGGTCAGCCGCAGCGGCGGTTGTTTGCGCAGGAGGGCGATCCCGGTGACCACGTGGTGCGGGCGCCCGGAGAGCAGCCGGAGCATGGCGGCGGCCTCGGCGGCGTCGGTGGGCTTGCCCAGAAATCGCCCCTCGGCGACGACGATGGTGTCGGCCCCGATGACGCACGCCGCGGGATAGACCTGCATCGCGGCCTCCGCTTTGGTCTCGGCCAGCCGGCGTGCCGCGGCTTCCGCCGCGCGCACAGGATCCTCCCCCGGCTGCGGGCCGGGGGGCGCGAGATCTTCCCCGTCCCGTCCTTGCCCGGGGGCGAAGACGGTGAAGGGGAGGCCCAGCTGGCGCAGCAGATCAGCGCGCCGGGGCGAGGCGGAAGCCAGAACGATTTCCACCGCGAGCCCTAGGAGGGTTTCGACGGCACGCGCCAGGGATGGCGGAAGAGGCGGCCGCTCGCCGCGCGGGGCACGATGGGGGCCTGCCCCTCGATCCGCAGGGCGCGGATGAAGGCCTCCACCACGTCGGGATCGAACTGCCGTCCCGCCTCGCGTCGCAGGTGGGCCACGGCCTCCGTCGGCGCAATGGCCTGCCGGTACGGCCGCGAAGAGGTCATCGCCTCATAAGCGTCGGCGACCATGAGGATCCGGGCATGGATCGGAATCCGGTTGCCGGTCAATCCGTCCGGATATCCGGTGCCGTCCCACCGCTCGTGGGTGTGCAGCACGGCCAGCTTGATCCGATCGTCGACGGGGATCGGTCGCAGGATGCGGTAGCCGATCACGGAGTGATGGCTCACTCTCTCCCGTTCCAGCGGGTCCAGCGGTCCGGCCTTGCGCAGGATCTGATCGGGGATCCCGATTTTGCCCAGGTCGTGCAGGTATCCGGCGATGCGCACGGCCTCGACGTCCCCCGCCGGCAGGCGCAGCGCGCGCGCCGTCGCCTCGGCGTGCCGCGACACCTCCGCGGAGTGGCCGCCCGTGTACGCGTCCTTGGCGTCGATCGCGGCGGCCAGGGCCTGGATCGTCCCCTCGAAGGCCGCCTGCAGAGAAGCCTGCTGCTCGACCAGCGTGCGGGAGGCCCGGTAGACCAGTCCCACCAGCACAGCGTAGAGGAGCAGGATGCCCCCCAGCACGTAGGCCCAGGCGCGGACCCGGGCCTGCTGAATGTGGGCCAGCAGCGGCGCGGCGCTTAAGGTGACTTCGTACACTCCGTTGGGGACGCTCTCCCCGACCAGGCGCACCGGGGCAAACACATGCAGGAACTGGCGGGTGGTGCCCAGCACGGCAATCGGTCGTCCGGCGAGTGCCTCCCAGACCTGCGGTGCCGTCGCCGTCTCCATCGCGATGTGCTCGGGGTTGTTGGAGTAGACGATCCTGCCGTCCCGACCCCACAGCCGCACTTCCCGGATCCCGTTCTCGAGGAGGTGCGGTTGCAGCAGGCCGGTCAGGTCGTTCATGCGCGCCGGCCACAGGGGGTGGACGAAATCCCCCTTGACGAGATAGGGGGTAAGCAGGCTGTCCGCGGCCTGGACGGTCGTGGCCGCCGCCTCCCTCAGCGCGGCCTGGCCGACCTGGCCGGAGACGAAGATTCCCAGGGCGACGGCCAGGATGATCGCCAGCGCGGCGCTGGTGACGGTGAATCGCCCCAGAAGCGTCAACTGCCGCCTCCTCGCCGGATTCTGTGGCTGGCTGGGGACAAACCCCGCCCGGGGGGAATATCCCTGGTGTTGGACCCCGGGCGCGAAAACCCCTGCCGGGCCCCGGTGATCTTCCCCCGGGGGCGAGGGATCTACTGTCGGGGGGCTCGGTCGGGCCGCTCTGTACTGATGGCCATGGCGAGGTAATCGGCGGCCTCGGCGTGCTCGCCGCGTTCTTTGAGCAGCATGCCGAGCTCGCGGGCCGTCTCGCCCACTTCGGCGGTCATCTTCGCTTTGCGGAAGATCTCCAGCGCTTCTTTGAAGAGGTCCGCGGCCTGTTTGAAGCGGCGCTGGTGGCGGGCGATGCGCGCGGTAGTCACCAGGATCTCCGCCCGCTGCGCCTGGTCGTGCTGGCTCTCGGCCAGTTCCAGCGCCGCTTTGGCCTGCGCCTGCGCCTCGGCGGCCTTTCCCTGATGGAGCAGGACGCGGGCCAGATCGTTGAGGATCGCCGCGCGGCCGCGCGTCTCCCCGGAGGCCTCCTGGAGCCGAAGGGCCTGGTGCAGGAGGCCGAGGGCTTCGGCGGCCAGCCCGGTCCGGAAGAGCAGCACCCCGGCGGTGCGCAGGATCTGTGCCCCTTCCGCTCCTTCGGCACCGGCCTCCAGCGCGGTGCGCGCCTCCTGCAGCGCCTCCCGGGCCTCAGCAATCTGCCCGGTGGCCACCCGTACGGCGGCGGCTCCGACCAGCGCTCTGCCCAGGATGAGCGGTAGGTCATGACGGCGCGCGACCTGCGCCACCTCCTCGAAGATGCGCACCGCCCGGGCCGTGCGGCCTGAAGAGTTGAGCAACTCCCCGTAGGCCAGCATCGCTTCGCACCCTTCAACGGAGCGCAGCGTGCGGGTCGTCCGGAAGGCCTCGATGGCCGCTTCCAGCGTCTGGCGTCCGGTCGTCTCGTCGCCCCGCTTCAGGGCCAGCATAGCCAGGCGGGCCTGGGCCCGCGGCTCGTAGGCGGGGAGCTTGTGCCGGCGCGCCCAGGTCAGCGCCTCCTCGAAGAGCCGCTCCGCGTCCCGCGCCTTCCCCTGGGCCAGGGCGATGTCGCCGCGCGTCAGGATCAGATCGGCGCGCAGGTCATCCGCATTGGCCGAAAGCACCTCGCTGGCGGCGAGCAGACGTTCCGCGTCGGCCGGTGCGGTCTCCGCCACGGTCCGGGCCAGCGTGAGCAGGGTGAGCGTCGTCTCCCGCGGCAGTTCCGCCGTGTCCAGGAGCAGCAGCGCAAGGGAGGTCTGGAGGCGGTTGGCGATGTTGATGAGCGTGGCCACCGAAGGATAGGTGCGGCCGGATTCCAGCAGGCTGATGAAGCTCTTGGTCAGGTTGGGTTCGGCCAGGTCCGTCTGCGTGAGGCCGCGGAGGCGCCGGACGCGGCGGATGCGGTTGCCCAGGCGCTTCAGCCAGGGCGGGTTTCGGGGTGTCTTCTGTTCGGTCATCGCGCTGCGGTGTTTCGCGGGCGGAGGGAGATTGGCCTCTCGCGGGGGAACGCCGCGCTGTCGAGTGTTCATGCGGATATTCCCCTCGACGAGAAAAGTCGAGTTCTATGCGATAGCGGCGGAAGACGGGGATCCGGTGACATATCCTTGCTTCGAAACGTGCGGTGAAGGTCCTGCCCTATCGCCCAACTCCGCAGGTCGGACGTCGTCCAGGAGCGCTCCGAGCAGGCGATGCACCTCTATCTCGACGACGTGCACAAGACATGCAACAAGCGGTTTGCCGACCTGCTCGGCTACCGCTCGCCGCATGAGTGGGCGTCGATCGACGAGCCCTTCCCCATGGTCTTCGTCGCGGAGCGGAGCCGGCGGCCGCTGGTCACGGCCTACCGGAACGCGGTCGAGCGCTTCGTGGGGACGACGCTGGATGTGACCTGGCGGACGAAGTCGGGCCGGACCGTGGATACGAGCGTGATGCTGGTGTCCATCACCTACGAAGGGCATGTCCTGGCGCTGCACTACATCAGCCAGAAGTGAAGATCACCCCGAGGTGAGCGCGGGCCGACGGACGCGGAGACGGAGCCATGCGCCCAGCCCCAGGTAGCGCAGGCCCAGCCAGAGCAGGACGGCGGCGAAGAGCAGCCGCAGCGCCCACCCCGACGCGCCGAGCGCGCCGTGACCTCCCAGCCAGCAGCCCAGGATAACGCCGGGCAGCAGCATGACCAGGATGTGCCTCCGGAGGTGCCCGTGTCTGGCGTAGACCCAGGTGCCCGTCACGCCGGTCAGAACGAGGGCGGCCAGCGACGTGCCCTGCGCGGTGTGCTGGGAGAGACCGGTGCCGAGCACGAGGAGCGGAACGATCAGGACCCCGCCGCCGACCCCGAGCAGCCCGGCGATGCCCCCGGCCAGGGCGCCGATGGCCAGCAGCACCAGCGGGAGCGCCGCGCCGCTCAGCCCCCCGTTCCAGAACAGCCGGTTCTTCAGGACGAGCAGCACGGCGACGACGAGCAGGAAGGCGCCGAAGTACTTCCGCAGGCGCATCCCGGGGACCCGGGACGCGTAGCGCGCCGAGACGTACGACGCGCTGACCGCGGCCGCGGCCAGCCAGGCCGCGGCGGACCAGTTTACCGCGCCGCGGCCGGCGTACACCCACGCGCCGACGATGCCCGTGGCGATTACCGCGGCCAGGCTGGTGCCGTGGGCTTCATGCTGCGACAGGCCGGCCCACAGCGTGAGCAGCGGGACCATCACCACGCCGCCGCCCAATCCGACCAGCCCGCCGAAGATGCCGCCGATGAAGCCGATGACCAGCGCCCGGATCTGAGCCGGCACCGCGATTCCCCGACCCACCGTATCCCCGCCAACCGGGGTTGCCCATCGGGCGCGCGTCGGATTTGCCTACCCTAAAGGTGTGGGTGGGAGGATACGTACCCCTCTCCGGGGGGCGTCGAATGCGCGGCAGAACGTCAGCTGGAAGCGGGGCGGTCACCGGCGCGTTTGCGCTCGGCTAGTGTTTTCATCAAGTGCTCGGTCAACCGCTCCCGGATCGAGCCCATCGCCGCCTCGGACCACTCCAGGAACCCCTGACCGGTCTTGAACCCGAGACGTCCTTTCCCCACCAGGGTCCGCAGGGTGGTCGATGGAGTGGGGTCCGCGTTGAGATGCTTGAGCAGATAGTCGTGGATGGCGAAGGTGAGATCAAGGCCGACCAGGTCCGCATTCGCCACCGGTCCGAGGACGGGAAGCCGCAGGCCGAAGCTGTTGCACACAACCTCATCGACGGTGGCCGCGTCGCACACGCCGGCGTCGATCAGGGCGAAGGCCTCGCGCCAGAGGGCGTGCTGCAGGCGGTTCCCGATAAATCCGGGGACGTCCCGTCTCACCCGCACGGGATGCTTGCCGGCCCGGGCCAGGAGGTTGTAGACGGCCTCCACGGCCCACTCGGCCGTCTCCTCCGTCCGCACCACCTCAACCAGAGGGATCAGGAAGGGCGGGTTCCAGAAGTGGGTGCCCAGGACCCGCTCCCGACCCTTCGTACTCGCCGCGATTTCGGCGATGCGGATGGCCGAGGTGTTGGTGCAGAGTACGGCCCGCGGCGGAGCGTACCGTCCAAGATCCGAGAAAAGGCGTTGCTTGAGGGAGAGGTCCTCAGGTACGGCTTCGATCACCACGTCGCAGCCTGCGCAGGCTCTGGCCAGATCGGAGGTCGGAACGACGCGTTGCACAACCGCTTCTATTTGCCGGTCCTCCACCAACGCGTGGCGGGCCATCCGAAAGAGGTTCTGCCGGATCCGGTCCCGCGCCGAGGCCCGGGCTGCGGGGTCGGTCTCCACTAGCCAGACGTCGTGGCCGGCCGTGGCAAAGACCTGGGCGATGCCATGGCCCATCAACCCCGCGCCGACCACGGTGACGCGCTCTCCCGCCATGGCGCCCCTACCCGGCGGTGTATCCACCGTCGACGTGGAGCACGGCCCCGGTCATGAAGTCAGAGGCCGGCGAGGCCAGGAAGATCACGGCCCCGACCATGTCCGTAGGTTCGCCGAGCCGACCGATGGGGATACGGGCGAGGAGCCGTTTGTACACCTCCTCGTTCCCCCACATCCACTCCGTCAGCGATGAGCGGAAGAGGCCCGGAGCGATGCAGTTGACGCGGATGCCGTAGGGCCCCCACTCCCAGGCCAGCGTCTTGGCCAGGAGGTGCACCGCCGCCTTGGCCGGCGAATAGGCGGAGTACTGGGCCATGCCCAGGTCGCCGCGCTGCGAACCGATCAGGATCACCGCGCCTCCGCGGCCCTGATGGATCATCACCCGGCCGACTTCCCGGCAGAACAGCCAGGTCGCTTTCAGGTGGGAATCGACGATCGCTTCCCACTCTTCCACGGATTGGTCGATGATGGGTTTGGGGCGGTTCATCCCCTGGGCGGTGACGAGGATGTCGATGCCCCCCAGCCGCTCGGAGGTGGCTTCCACGACGCGCCGCACATCGTCCACCCGATCGGGCTGTCCGGCGCAGAAGTCGGCGATCCCGCCGGCCCCGACAATCTCTTCCGCGAGCGGCCGGAGGGTGTCCGGGTTTCGGCCGGTCAGCATCACCCTGGCCCCCACCCCGGCCAGCCCCCTGGACACGGCCGTACCCAGCGACCCGGTGGCTCCCGTCACCAGCGCCACCTTTCCCTGGATGTCAAACAGGTTCCGTGCGGTGTGAACCGCCGTCATGGGCCCCGACCTCTTCTCAGCCGGGCGGGTAAGGCATGATCACGAGCATCGACGCCACCCGGTTGGTGTCGTTGCGCACCTCGCGCTTCTCGTTGGGCCCGATCCAGATGGAATCCAGCGGGCGCAGGCGCACCTCGGTCCCTTCGAAGGCGATCGTCAGCTCGCCTTCCAGCGCGACGTAGATCTTGTGCAGCGGGCTGGCGTCCCATTCCGCCCTGGCCCCCGGGAGGTAGTAGGACAGGCCCACCCAGTAGGGGGCTTCGCAGCCCAGACGCGCGTGCTGCAGGTGCATGGCGTGGACCGTCTCGGTGTGCTTGGGCGGACTGTACTTCACCGCTTCTTCCAGTCGTGTGACCTTCATCGTCAGCCCCTCTCGATCCGGAACTCGCCCGTCTTGTCCAGGATGGCGACCATACGGACGATGCACCCGTCGCCCCCCACCCAGCGCCAGGGGAAGGCCGCCACCGTCACGCGCTTTCCGGTCACCTTGTCGATGTCCCCTCCGACGTTCTCGAAGCCCACGATCCCGTTGCTCAGGAGGAGGCGGTGGCACGGCTCCCACTCGGGGAAAACCTCTTCGACGCGCCGCCCCGTCTCGCGGCGAAACTCCTCACAGACGTCGGGCAGCAGGGGGCCTCCGGGGCCGTGGGGGCCGATGGCCGTGGCCAGGGGGTGGTCCAGCGCCTGCTGGTCCACGCCCACCGCCTTGACCCCCCGTTCCACCAGCCACTCTCCCGCCTCGCGATAGAGTCCGGGGGAGTAGGCGAAATACTGCCGGCTGTCGCCGTAGTACCGGTGCCAGCCGCTGTTGATGATGACGATATCGCCCCGCTCGATCCGGGGCCGCGCGCGCTCCAGGTCCTCGGGCATGATCTTTTCCCACCGGCCCTTGGGGATTGAAACCACGACGGCCGTGCCGAAGAACCGGTCCAGCGGGATCTGATCGACAAAGGGCATGCCCTCCAGGACATGGGCGGGAGCGTCGGTGTGGGTGGTCGTGTGCATGAAGGTGGTGATCTGCTGGGAGAGCACGCCGGACTTGGCGTGGTAGTGGAACCGTTCGATCTTGATGTCGGGGAAGTACGGCCACAGTGGGGCGTCGCGCCCCCACGGATGGCTCAGGTCGTAGAACTCGAGCCCATCGGTCGAAGACGCCATCTCTCCTCCTTTCCCGACGGGGCTATTCCCCGCCGTCGAGGATCTCGGCGACGATCCCCTCCACAACCTCGGGGGGTAGCCCGTTCTTCCACACCAGCGCAGTCTGCTTGATGCGTTCGGCGATGGCGCCGATCTGCTCCTTGGTCGCCGTCCGCCCCTTCTTCGCCAGCAGCATCTCGACGTAGTGATGTCCGCTCCCCCGGCCCGCGATAAACTCCACTCCGGGTTGCCCGACCAGGGTGGGCGGATACGGCATCATCCCCAGGGTACCGATCGGGGTGTCTTGAAACTGCCGGAGGATGTGGATGATGATCCCGGACTCCACCTCGAACAGGCGACTGCCGACGATTGGCTTGTTCGTGGCCGGGCGAACTTTGGAGACCTCAGCGACCATCTGCGACAGGCGGGTGAGCCCCTGCAGGCGGATCCCGGTGGGGACACCCAGCAGGTACTCTGCCGCCACAGCCACCTCCTCGGTGGCGACGTTGCCCGCCCGCTCGCCCAGGCCGTTCACAGAGCAGTGCACCTCGTCCACACCGGACGCGATCGCCGTGAGCGCACTGGCCGTGGCCAGACCGAAGTCGTTGTGGATGTGCAGGCCCAGGGGGGTCTCGGGGAACCAGGCGCGAAGCTGCCGGATGAAGAACTGCATGGCCAGCGGATGGGCCATGCCGAAGGTGTCCGAGACCGTGATCCGATCGACGCGGCCCCGCTCGATGATCTCCCCGAAGAACCGTTTGATGTAGTCGAGGCTCGGGATGCGGAATGTGTCCCATCCCATGAACTCGACGTACATTCCCGCCTCATCCTTTGCCCGGCGACTGAACTGGACGATGCGATCGATGAGCGCCTCCGGGGTCAGGTTGTAAGCGTACTTGACGAGATAGGGGTTGATTCCGAACTCCAGGACCATCGCCGGCGCCCCGGCGGCGATCGCCGCTTCCAGATCGTCTTCCCGAACGCGGACCAGGGGCGTCACACGTGTGCGCAGCTTCATCCGGGAAAGCGTGCGGATGACTTCCCGGTCTTCCTCCGTCGCGGGCAGGCCGGGTTCGATGGACGGGATGCCGAGGCGGTCCATCTCCAGGGCCAGATGGATCTTCTCCTCTACGGTGAAGGCGACGCGCGCGGTCTGTTCACCGTCGCGGAGGGTGACATCGTGGATGGTCAGCCGTTGGGGGAGGGTCATCGTCCGGCGGACATCGGGCAGGTAGTTGAGCGGTGAGGCCCAGCGGCCGGGGGAGAAGTACGGACCCTCCAGGCTCACGCCGAACGCCGGTGCAAGCTTCTCCATACGTCCCTCCTGTATCCCGACATGGCCGGAGGCAACGAGACCGATCAGCTGGGGGAGGCGCCGGTAGCGGGGTAGCCCAGCTCCTGCGAGATCGCCTCGGCGCATCGCTTCACGGCCTGGGCGAAAGTTGTTGCTTCCGATGGCCCAAACCGGTCCGCCGGCGCGACCACGGCCAGGCTCGCCCTGACCGTGCCCGGCGGGCCCCAGATTGGCGCGGCCACGGCACACACGCCGACGGTGTGCTCCTGAAGGTCGTAGGCGACCCCTTCAACGGCGACCCTACGGATCGTCTCGGCCAGCTTTTCGGCATCGGTGATGCTGTACGGCGTGAGGGGAAGCAGTGGTCTGGCCAGAATCGATGCCCGCTCGTCCTCCGGCATGAACGCCAGGAACACCTTGCTGTGGGCGTTGCTCAAGTCCGCGAAGACGCGTCCCACGCGGGAGACGGGTTTGAAGGGGCGCGACGTGCGCACCTGGTCGATAAACAGGGCGCCTTCGTTGGTCCAGACCGCAAGATCGACGCTCTCCCCGGTCTCCTCGGCCAGTCGCACCAGGAACGGGCGGGCGATCCGCATCAGCTCCGACTGCAGGACCCCGACGTAGGCGATCCGCAAGAGGGCCGGACCCACGCGGTACCTGCCGTTGCCGGGATCCGACACCAGGAACCCCGCCGCCTCCAGGGTCTTCACGAGTCGGAAGACCGTGGCCTTGTCCAGGTTCACCCGCCTGCTCAGGTCGCTGACGCCCCACTCAGGCTGTTCGACGGTGAAGCAGCTCAGAATGCGCAGGCCACGGGCCAGCGAGCGCACGGCATACTCCGGCTTCTTCGCCGCCTCCACCATCTCTCACCATCAGCCCGCCGGCCGAATCGAGTCCTCTCCCTGCCCTACGCTGCCCTCATCCACTCCCTGTGCATACCGCCTTCCCGCGGGGAGGAAGAATGCAGAGCATGCATATCAAGCGTTGTGGAATCGGGATGAGGTCGCAACGGGCGATGAGAAAGTTGCATAGCAAGGTCGAGGAAAGAACTGTCTCTGTGGACGAAACAATCGTTGCATGGTATAATCTAGCGCACTTACATGCGTCGAGTCAAGGTGCGCGGCTCCCGGCTGCTGCGGACGCATTTGGTAGGCCTGCCCGTGGACTCTCCCACGGCAACCCCCTTCTCACCGGACGGTCGCGCATCCCCGGCGGGACCATTCTCGAAGGGAGGTGAGGCATGAGGAGGCCTGCGCTCGCCATTGCGGCGGTAGTGGTGGTGGTTGTGGCGGTCGTGCTGATCCTCGTCTTCCGTCCGACCCGGCCGACGGCGCCGGCGGAGATCCTCGTCGGCGTCCCGGCCCCGTTGACCGGTATCTACGCTGGGTTCGGCGAAGGCTTTGTGTTCGGGATGAGAGCCGCTGTGGACGATGTGAACCGGCAGGGCGGGGTACGGGTCCAGCAGTATGGGGCGCGGATCCCGATGCGGCTCATCGTGGTCAACACGGAGAGCGACCCGGCCAAGGCCGGTGCCCTGGCCGAAGATCTCGTGACCCGCAGCAAGGTACACTTCCTGGCGGCAGGCGACCAGCCGCCGCCGATGCACCCCGGCGTCGCCACCGTGGCCGATCGGTACGAGATCCCCTACGTCATGTCCACGGGGCCGCTCGAGCCCTCCACGGCCATGCGCAACGAGGTCGAAGGCCGCTGGAAGTATACCTGGGCCACCGGATTGTTCGCGATCGTGACACCGGCTCCGGCCGGAGACTTCAGGGCCGGACCCGGATATACCATCGTCGATACCTGGAAGGCGATGCTCGACCTGTACGGCAATCAGACGAACAAGAAGGTGGCCGTTTTCGCCTCCGACGATCCGGACGGTGTCGGTTGGTTCGCCCTCTTCTCCAAGACGCTGCAGGAGTGGGGATACACCGTGATCGGCACGGAGAGGAAGCTCGGCCTGACCCCGATGGATACCGCCGACTTCAGCCCGATCATTCGAAGGTGGAAGGATGAGCAGGCGGAGATCCTCTGGGGCAACGCGCCTGCGCCCTTCGTGGGGACCCTCCTCAGGCAGGCCGCGGCGCTGGGGTTCAAGCCGAAGATGGTCTCGATCGGCCGTGCCCCTCTGTTCTACGAGGACGTCTCGGCCTGGGGCGGGGATCTGCCCTTGGGCATCGGCGTGGAGATCTGGTGGGATCCCTCCTTCCAGAATTCTCCCGGGATCGGCGGGACGACCCCCCAGTCCCTGGCCGAGCGGTGGGCCAAGGATACGGGCCGGCAGCTGAACCGCAACATCGGCCCCGGGTACCGCATCATCCAGGTCCTCATCGATGCCATCGAGCGCGCCGGGGTACTGGATGGGCCGGCGGTCAACGCCGCCCTGGCCAAGACCGACCTGCTCACCATCGGGCACCGGGTCAAGTTCGATGAGAATCAGTTCAGCCGGGGCCCCCTCGTCTTCGGGCAATGGGTGAAGACGGACAAACCGTGGGTGTGGGAGTTGCCCGTGGTCTTTTCGAAGCATGACTTCATAAAGGCCACCGCCGCCCCAATCTTCCCCATCCCCTCCAGGTAGGACGGAGGCACCCCGGGGTCTGCTCGGGTCGCGGGTGGTGGGTGTGGATCGCCCCCTGCTCTCGCTGGTCCGGGTCACCAAGCGCTTCGGGGGCCTGGTGGCCGTCCGGGAACTGGACTGCACCGTGCAATCCGGCGAAGTCGTCGGCCTGATCGGTCCCAACGGGGCGGGCAAGACGACCGTGCTCAACATCATCTCCGGCGAGCAGCGGTGTGACTCCGGAAGGGTGTGGTTTCGAGGGCGGGAGACGACCGGGTACCCGCCCCACCGCATCTGCCGTCTGGGGATCGCCAGGACCTACCAGATTCCCCAGCCCTTTGCCAGCCTGACGGTTCGGCAGAACGTTTTGGTCGCCGCGACCTTCGGGGCCCGTCTGGCTCCGGTGGAGGCCGAGCGCGAGACCGCGCGGGTTCTCGATCTCGTTGAGCTCGCGGCCTGGCAGGAGGCGCGGGCGGGAGGGTTGCTGGGCGATGCGTTGAGGCGATTGGAACTGGCCAGGAGTCTTGCCGCCAGGCCCAGCCTGATCCTGTTGGACGAGGTGGGGGCCGGTCTGACCGAGCCGGAGATCGCAAAGTTCCTGGCCATCCTCAAACGAGTGCGTGATGCGGGCGTGACCATCCTGCTGGTAGAGCACGTCATGAGGGTGATCACGGACGCCGTGGACCGGGTGATTGTGATGGCTCAGGGCGCCAAGATCGCCGAGGGCACGCCGGCCGAGGTCATGCGCAGCCGCAGCGTGATGGAAGCCTACCTGGGACAGTAGCGGGGAGCCGCCCGATGGCCGGGGGACAACCTCAAACCACACTGCTCAAAGTCAGCGAGATCGACGTCCTCTACGGCTCCTTCCAGGCGTTGTGGGGCGTATCCCTGGAGGTGAGGGCCGGGGAGATGGTCGCCCTCGTCGGTGCCAACTCCTCGGGCAAATCGACGCTGCTGAACGCGATCTCGGGGTTTCTGCGCCCGGCCCGGGGCCGCATCGAGTTCGAGGGCAGGGACATCACCCGGGACGACCCCTGGCGCACGGTCGATCTCGGTATCGCCCATGTCCCGGAGGGACGGCGCCTGTTTCCCGACCTCACCGTGCTGGACAATCTCATCCTGGGGTCCTACAGCGCCAGGGCCAGAGCGCGGAGGGCGGCCAATCTGGACGCCGTCTTCACCCTCTTCCCCAGGCTGGCCCAGCGCAGGCACCAGGTTGCCAAGACCCTCAGCGGAGGGGAGCAGCAGATGCTGGCGCTGGGGCGCGGTTTGATGTCCGCTCCGGCGTTGCTGCTCCTGGACGAGATGTCCCTGGGTCTCGCGCCGGTCGTCGTCGGTGAGCTGTATCGGACGCTGCAGCAGATCAGGGCCGCGGGCGTGGCCATCCTCTTCGTCGAACAGAACGTGAAGCAGAGTCTTGGGCAGGCCGACCGGGCGTACATTCTGGAGAAGGGACGCATCGTCCTGAGCGGGGAGGCGGCGGTCCTCCGAGAAACGGAAGAGGTCAAGCGGGCCTATTTCGGTGTGTGACCGCCCCAACGGGTACTGAGCGATGAGTGCAGCCGTACCCTGGGACCTGGTCGCGCCCATGATCATGGGCGCTCTTTTGGGCGGACTCTACGCCCTGGTCGCCCTGGGCCTGTCTCTGGTCTTCGGTGTGATGAAGCTCATCAACGTGGCCCACGGCGACTTCGTGGTGTTGGGCAGCTACGCCGCCTATGCCGGGATGTCCCTGGGCCTGGATCCCATCCTCAGTCTCCTCGTGGGCGTCCCCGCCTTCGGGGTGTTGGGTTTTTTGTTGTACCGGTTCCTGATGCACCGCGCCTCCGGGATCTCGGCGGAGGCCCCGCTGATCGTGGCCTTCGGCCTTTCCATCGTCCTGCAGAATGCGATCCAGATCGCCTGGTCCCCGTTGTCCAGAGGGCTGACGACGTCCTACATCCTGGTCAGCCTCAGGTTCGGGTCTGCCGACATTCCTCTGGTCTACCTGCTCGATCTCGTCGCCGCGCTCATCGTCATGGCCGCGCTGGACGGATTCCTCCGCCGGACCTACCTGGGGAGGGCGGTCACCGCCGCCTCGCAGGATGCCAGGGCCGCGCAGCTCGTGGGCATCAACACCGACACCATCCACGCGCTGGCCTTTGCCATCGCCACGGCCACCGCCGCCATCGCCGGTGTCTTCCTCGGGTTGACCTATCCCTTCACCCCGTCGTCGGGCGTGGCCTACCTGATCATCGCCTTTGGGGTCGTGATCATCGGCGGCCTGGGCAGTATGCTAGGCACGTTCCTGGGAGGGATCATCCTGGGGCTGGCCCAGTCGCTGGGGGGCCACTTCTTCGGCGCCGCAGCGCAGATGCTGCCCGTCTACCTCACGGTGCTCGTGTTGCTGGCCCTGAGGCCGCAGGGACTCTTTGGTCGCTAGGGTGAGGATGAAGGCTGGTGTCCGACCCCGCGGGGTCGAAGCGGCAGCGTTCCTGGCAGGGGCGGTCGCCCTGGCCGCGCTGCCCCTGGCCGGCGTCCCCCGAAGCTGGCTCCTCTACCTGGTGTACTTCTCCCTCTACCTGGCCATGGCCAACATGTGGAACCTGCTGGCCGGCTACTCCGGTCTCGTCTCACTCTGCCAGCCGGCCTTCATCGGGCTGGCCGGGTACACCCTCGCCGTGGTGACCTGGGTCAATCTGCCGTTCTCTCTGGGGATCGTCGGCGGGGGCGCAATCGCGGCGCTTTTCGCCCTCGTGATCTCCGTCCCGGTCTTTCGGCTGCGGGGGATGTACTTCGCCATCGGCACGCTGGTCATCCCGGAAGCGCTGCGGACCGTTTTCTTGCTCTGGAAGCCCGTGGGGGGGGAGCTCCAGGGGCGGGGCGCGGGCTACGTGATCAAGGGCATCGCCGGGGTATCCATGACGGAACTCTACTGGCTCGCCCTCGCCGTCGGGGTGGCTTCGGTTTTCCTGATGCGCCGCCTCCTGAGGTCGCGATTCGGATTGGGTCTCTGGGCGATTCGCGACAACGAGAGGACGGCGGCCAGCGCCGGGGTGCCCGTCTTCCAGCTGAAGCTGTACGCTTTCATCGTGGCCGCCTTCATCACCGGGCTGGCCGGCGCCATCTTCTACGTGTACCAGGGGTACGTGGAGCCCACCAGCGCCTTCGGCGTGCGGTGGACGATGATCGTGATCCTGTGCACCGTGATCGGCGGCATGGGTACCGAGGGGGGCCCCCTGGCCGGGACGCTCATCGTCCTGTTCTTGAATTTCCTTCTGGCCAGATATGGAGGAGTGAGCCTGCTCATCCAGGGCGCGGTGCTGGTGGGGATCATGCTTCTGGCGCCGCGGGGAGTGATGGGGGTTGTCGGTCAGCTGCGGGCTGCGCAGCGCCTGTCACCTCCGAATGGTCAGGGTTCCCTTCCCCGGGAGACCTAGCGCGGCATGAGGACGAACCGGTCGCCCCGGAGGGAGATCGCGAACACGGCGGTCTGGTCGGCGACGACCGTGACGTTCGCCGTCAGTGTATCGTCGGCCGCCTGGACGACGACCTTGTAGCGTCCGGGTGGCAGCTCGTCGCCGAGGTCTCCGGCCTCGCCTTGGGCCACGACACGTCCGGCGGTGTCGAAGATCTTGTACGGGAACCGGTCGGTGGTGGCCAGCCGCAGCGCCCGGGCCAGCGCGGCGCCGCTCGGCGCGCTGTAGTAGCGCCCTCCGGTGGCCCCGGCGAACGTCGCGAGCTGACGCTCGGCCTGCTGCCCTTTCAACGTGAAGCCCACAATGTTCAAGGTGACGTCGAGGCCGGCGGCTTTCATCTGGGCCGCCGCCTTTGCCGGGTCGCCCCGGCAGGACTCCTCTCCGTCGGTGATCAGGACAATGAATCCGCCGCCGAGCGGCCTGAGGTCGGCCGCCGCCTGGAGCGCCGAGTAAACTAGCGGCGTTTCTCCTCGCGGGCGGAGGGAGGTCAGGGCGGAGAGGAACCGGGTCCGATCCAGCCTGCTGATGGGCACCATGAGTTCGCTGTCCCGGCAGGTCTGCGGGGACGTGGAGGGCAGTCGGTGTCCGTAGACGCGCAGGCCGACGTTGAAGTCGTCCGGCAGTCTGGCCACGACGCTCCTGAGGACGGTGAGCGCGGTTTGCCAGCGGGTGCTGGTTCCCAGCCGCGCGTTCATCGAACCGGAGACGTCCAGGACGATTTCAAGGTTACGCCGGACCGGTCCGACGCGGCGGAGCGCACTGGTTACCTGGATCCGCCCCGTCAGTGCGGCGGTGATCTGCTCCGGCCCCCCGGCGAGACAGATGGCGGCCCACATGGTGTGGGCGAAGTCGGATTCGCCGGCGGTATTCATGCGCGGCCAGGCGCCGATCGGTTTCTGGTGGGCGAGCAGGAAGCGTACTGCCTTCTGGAGCGGCGGGCTCCCTATGTCTCCCCCGGCATCGCGCAGCGCGCAGAGGGCCTGGCCTGTGGCGAAGGCGTTTGAGCCACTCTGTGTGCCGGCCTCTTTCCACCCACCGTCCGCAGCCTGCTCGGTCACCAGTTCCTGCGCGAGAGCGGCGGCGGCGCGCCGCTGCTCCGGATTGCCCAGGCGGGACAGCGCCATGATCTTGAATGCTTTGTCCTGGGTGGTCTGGGTGGCGGCGTCGGCGATCCACGCCACCGCGCAGTCGGCGGCCCGCCTGAACTGCGGATCACCGGTCTCCGCGGCCGCGCGGGCGAATGCCGCCGCGCTGTTTGCCGTGGTCAATATCGACCCCTGGTTGATCGGCGGCCGCACATTGTCTATCGTGATCTCGCCGGCCGGCTGCTGCCGTGGGAGCAGCCAGCGCAGGGCTTTGAGCAAGGTGGCGTCCTCGCGGACGCTGGCGAATTGATCGACGGCGGTCAGCCCGACGGCGGCGAACTGCGTGGCGGTCACCTGGCCGTCGTTGTGGTAGCTCCCGTCGGGATTCTGGCGCTCGCGTGTGAGCTGGATCAGCTGCTGGTAGGCGTCCTCGTTGATGATGTAGTCGTTGGCCCGGGCCTCCGCGAGGCCCATGATCACCTGCCCCTGGACGTGGCAGCCGAAACACTTGTGCGTCCGCTGCCAGCTCACCGATTGAGACTGCAGCCATTCCAGGCCGGCCTGCGCCGCCTGCCTGCTCGTACGCCTCCAGTGGCGCTGCGCCGCGGCGTGGCTGAGGTAGCGCGGGTCGATCGGTACGTGGTCACGATCCCCGGGCCCTTTCCACAGTAGAGAGAGTCTGCCCCTCGGGACCTCCTCCACGGTGCCCAGTCGTATGGTGTGCGGGGAGGAATCGAGCGTGAGAGTTCTCTCGTCTGCCGGCGCCTGCATGGGATGCGGCAGAATCAACCGACCGTCGATGTACAGGAACGAGACGCCGTCGCCCAGGAACAGAAACTCGTAGCGGCCGGACGTGGGCGGGGTCAGCAATCCCTCCCACTCTATCCAGAACTTGTTTTCGATGAGGGGCGTCACCGGCGGCGTGTTCCACTCGAGCGCGAACGTTTGGGCAAGGCCGGTCTTCCTCATGCTGTTGTACGTGTGGTCGGCGAAGAGGCGAATCACCAGGCCGGGGTGGACGGCGCCGATCGCGGTGACGACAAACTCGGCGCCCCGCGTGGCGCCTGAGCGCGCGGTGATCTCGACACGGTAGCGCCCGGCCTTCCACCCACCCGCCGGGCGGACCAGCGACGCCGCTCCCTCGGTGTCCCGGTCCACAGCGGCCGACGAGGTGGACATCACCGTCCCCGGCGCAACCCCCTCGACCTTTAGCGCAATCCACTTCACCTGCACCTCGCTGCGGGCGCTCACCTCTGCGACCTTCCACACCGCGTAGACGGCGGGCGCCGTCGCCGGCACCGCATAGACGGGACGCACTCCCGCCGCATCGAGCGCGACGACGGCCCGTGCGATGCGCATCCCCCGGGGCGGTGCGGGCTGCGCCAGCGGAGAACCGGACGGCGGCGTGAGACACGCCCGGGATGCGGCGGAGGAAGCCGGGCCGGCGGGCGCAGCCGCTGCAGGTGCCGACGGCAAGGACCGCGTGGCGGATGACTGCGCGCCGGCGGCCGCAGGCGGAGCGGGCGACTGCCCTTGCGCTCCCGCCTCCTCACCGGCTGGAGGGGGTGCGACGGCCGAGGGTTCCCCGGGAGCATCCGGAGGCCGCGGAGCGGCGGCCGGGGCGGGGCGAGCTGGACTCTCGCCGGAGGGAGGCCGGGCAGGTGACTGGCATCCGGCGGCGGCGATGGCCAGCGCCAGGCTCAGGACCAGCCCGGCCCGCAGCGCGCCCGCGCTAGAGCGGGATCCCCGCTGACTTCCGGTCACCGCGGGCCCCGGCGGCGGATGATCACGCCGCGTATCGCTTCGCGTACATGCTGACGAACGGGATGGTGAACGTCCTGCCGTTGTACGCCTGGACCGCATAGTAGATCGACAGGATCAGCCAGGCCAGCCAGAAGATGGGCGCCGTGAACAGGAAGATGAGCCATCCCAGAAACGGGATGCGCACGAAGATCTGCAGCGCCACCCAGACGATAAACCAGGCGATCCCCCAGAACAGCGCGGTCCACCCGTGGAGCCGCATGAAGGGATCTTTCTTCATGTCGGTGACGACGATGATGAGAGCGATGATCCAGATCGGATACCCCAGCGCGGCCAGCAGGCGATTCTCGTTGCCTTTGGTCTCTTCCATGGACGAACCCCCCTCGCTGTGTGATCGATGCCGGCGCCCCTCCGGGGGAGCCTTGGAGGCAGCCTTCCAGACCGGTGCCCTGACCTCCTGGGGATTTCACGGCCCCCAGGGCAGCGTCGGCATCTCCGGGATCGTATCCGAGAATCCTGGGAGCGTCGGCAGCTCAGGATGGGTGGGAGCGTAAGGGAGCGACGGTTCCCGCCATGTGAGGCGGGGATCGAAGCGGGGAGGGCCGCCTCCGGCCGGCGGTCCATAGATCGGGCCTCGTGGGGGCGCTGGGGCCGGTGCTCCGCCCGGGGGCCCTGGCGGAGAGCCTGCTCCGCCCGCGCCGCCTCCGGGTTGCGCGGACGACCCCCAACAGGCGATCGTCATCATTCCCAGTCCGACCGCGGCCGCCGTCGCTCCGCCCATCGCCATCTCGAGATCTCCGCCTCCTCCGCCGTCCGAGAACGCGCGATCGATCCCGACCTTGGCCACATACAGCCCCGCGGCGAGGATTGCCGCGCCGGCGACCACACATCCCAGTTCCTTGACCCGCTCGGCGTTGACGACCGCGATGGACCGGGTGGACGTGCCGTACTCGGGCGCGGCCTGATGGCCGCCGTCTTCGGTGGCATCCTCGGTCCACCCCGTCCGCTGGTCGACGCTCCACCAGCCGAGCAACGACGTCCAGTCCTTCGGCCGGCCGTCCGGGATGACGGCCACCTGTCCCCGGCCGAGTACATCGGACACGCGGAGCCGTCCGTCGTCCGTGAAGAGCCCGCTCGGGATTTCTGCCGCGGTCTTGACCAGCCGCGCGGGCACCTTCTGCATGGCGGCCGTCTCGAAGAGCGCCCCGACGCTCCCGGAGGCCTGTGCCGTTCCGAGGAGCCATCGCTCGGCGGTGTGGTCCAGGACGCCGCTGGCGAGGTGGTCGTAGAACGGCCCGCGTCGTGTGAACGAGTCGTCCGGAGGCCTCAGCAGGCGGTAGCTCTTGAGCGTCAGGTCCATCGACAGAGAGGCGGCCGCCGGAGAGGCGCGGGGTTGCGCGCGTGCGACGACGATGGAGGGCGAGTCGATGTACCATAGCGGCCGCGGGGTGAGGAAGGACGAGGGGAGGGCTCCGCGGACCGCGTGGTAGGTTGAAGCGATCAGCGCAAGAAGACGGACGACGCCGGTTTCGCTCTGTGGATCGCCGACCTCGGCGGCCATCGCCGAGAGCAGAGCCGGCGGCGTGGAGCCGGTGGCGATGCCGATGCCCAGGAACGCATCGAGGGAGGCGAGGATCACTTGGAGGCCCTCGGCGGAGAGGTCCTTCGGAGCGTTGCCGGACTGCCGCGCGGCCGGGCCGTCGACGTCGAACACGGTATAGGCCGCTGCCCGTTCTCCCGACGGTGTGATGATGCGGAACTTGAGCCACTCTGCGTTGAGCCGATCGCCGCCTCCGCCGAACGGATTCAGCACGGGCGCCCGGGCCGGGCCCACGCCGATGAACACGGGCGACGGGAAAGATTCGCCGGTGAGGCGCGTCTCGCCAACCATTAGCACCGGGATCGACGCGTCGGGCTTGCGCTCGTGGAACATACCGATGGGCACTGCGGCCAGGTCCGCGGCGCGGACGGCGTGTCGAAGTACCGTCCTCACCTCTCGCCTGCCGTCCTGGAGCATCTCGACCTCCACGCTGATCTCGACGACGGGGAAAACAGCCGTGTCGAGCTCGTCTCTCACGAACTCGGCCGGGACGAGGCTGTGGCCGTAGGCAACTCCAGGGGAGGTGTCGAGGTCCAGCCAGCGGCCATCGCGCTCCACCTGCACCCAGACGTGCCGCCTGGCCTCCTCTACCGTCCTCGCCCAGGCGCCGGCATCACCCTCGGGTGGTCCGAACCGCGCCTGGGACAGGGCGTTCCCCAGGAGAAGGAAGTGCTGCAGGGCGCGCCGCGTGATGGTCATCAGGCCGGAGCCGCTCTTGAACGACGGCTCACGGGCCGGGAATGCGGCACGTACGAGCTGTTCCGCCTGGGCCGGCGAGAGTGCTCCCTGAGCGAAGCGGACTCTGTGCCCGGCCGTCCGCAGCATCGCGGCCAGCAGCAGGGCACGATCGAGGGAGTTGCCGGCGCGGGCCAGCAGGGTTCCGCGCGGCCCGCGCACCGCGCCGGCGTATGGCTCATAGCGGATCTCCGCCTGCACGAAGCCGGCCAGCACCGCCGGGTCCGTGCCGATCTTCGCCTGAGCAGCGCGGACATCCAGCCGCGAGTAGTCCAGCGAATCCCGCAGCCGGGCCCGCGTGTCCTCGTAGTCCTTTCTGGCTTTCCCAAGGTCTTGAGGCGACGCGTCCGGGGATGCCGCCGGAGTCGAGTTTGCAGGAGGAGCGGCGGGAACCCCGGGCGAGCCGACAGGGTTCGCCGGACCCCCCGGAAGCGCCGGGGGTTGTCCCGCGGGCGCGGGAGTCTGCGCAGCGGGACCGGCCGGCCGTGGGGTGCTCTGGGGACTGCATCCCTGCGCGATGAGCGCGAGGACGATCAGGAGAGACGCGACCGGCCCGGCCCTCACCGCGGGCCCGCCTTCCGCCGGTCCGCGATCGCCTTGGTCAGCTTGAGCGCAATCGCGCCCCCGGGGACGACCAGGTTCAGCGTCTCCCCGCCGATGTCGAAGAGGACGTCGCGGTTGAGCACCTTCCGCAGCTTCTCGCCGAAGAGGCTGCCCGCGGCGCGGAACTCGCCCGTCAGCGCGTCCACCTCCGCCACGGCGCGCTTGCCCTTGCTCTCCCACCTGTACTCGAAGGCGTAGACCGGCCGGTAGTAGAGATTGAGGGCGGGGACGGCGACGGTCTCCTCGAGGACCTTGTCCGCGGACGGTGGGTGGAGCACGTCGCCCAGGACGCGGCGGATCACATCGGCGGCGCGCACTTCCGGCGGAACGAGGGCGACATCGTGCCCGATCCCGTCTCCCACCGCCTGCGGATCGAACTGCAGGTAACCGCTCAGATCCTTTGCGTCGCTGCTCAACCCGTCCAGGAAGAGCTCGTTCCGCTCCTCGATTAGGCAGTCTTCCTGCCCGGGCAGCACAATCGTTCCGCCGGACGGCGCGTACGCCTGCCCGGCGATCTCGACGGACTGCACCTCTTTGGCGATCGACACGCGATACTGCGCGCGGCGCGCGAATCGAAACCGCTTGTGACCGACGGCGTGCCAGAACGGATGGTATCGGAACTCGGAGAGGCCGATCTGGATCTCTTCGCCCTTCGGGCGGATGAGCAACTTGGAGAGCGTGCCGAAGACGTTGAACTTCTGCTCCAGCACCCGTTCCCGCGCCTGCTCCGGGGTGAGGCGGGTCGGCAGGAGAAAGATGCCCTGGTCCGCGATCGTGACCTCCATCTCCGGGCCTCTGTCTACGGCGCGCGCCGCGCCGCCTGGTCGAGCAGAGCCTTCACACGCTGAGGAGCCACCGGCGCGTTCGACTGGATGGTGACCTCCATGGACAGCGCAAGCCCCCTGCCGATGATGAGGCACCAGGTCTGCTGCACGGTCCCCAGCAGCGGATGCTTCCCGTTTCGGAAGAGCCGGCATTCCGCCCCGGGGAGCCTGACGGTTTCGATCGCCGCGCCATCCTGTCGGGCCAACGCTTCCTTCGGCGGATACCAGAAGGCGGCGAGCTGCGGGAGCGGGGCCGCCGCGCGGGTGGCCCACAGCACGACGCCCACATCAGCCTGACCCGCGCGCAGGACCCAGGCGCAGTGGTCCAACACCTCGCCCTGGAGCGGCGTGCCCTGAGTATCCGTGTCCTCGCCTTCCTGCGCTCCTCGGCTCACTTTCGCGCCGAGCGCGGCCTCGAGATCGGCCGAGGTCAGCAGCGAGCAGGGTTTGTATTTTGTCGCCGCCGTGCTGGGGACGGGCGCCACCAGGGCCACTGCGGCGATCAGCACCATTGCCACGGCAATCCGCATCTTCGTTTCCCCCCTGACATCAGCGCTCTCCGTAGCCTCGATCTGGCCGGCCGTGCTAGTTGGGGAGCCTGGCGTAGACGATCGCAGCCAGCTTGAGCGATGCGTCAATGTTCGACTTGCCTCCCGTCACGGCGCGGAGGTGCACCCACCAGCGGCCCTTTCCGAACTTCACGGTGATCAGTTCCTTCTTGCCGGGGCCGATGCCGACGGGGCCGATCACGTAGTACCCGTTGCTGCCCAAGGACGGCAGGGGCGTGACCTTCCGGTTCTTGTCGAAGAACTCCCGCTGCTGCCGCACGGCGGCGTTTCCATCCTCCACCGGCCCGAACACCAGGACCTCGGCGTAGTTCTCGGGTCCCTTCATGTAGGCACAGGCCTGCGTGGTGAGCGCGGCGACCTCTTGCTGGGCCTTCCGGTACCCTGCTCCCAGCGCGCCGGTCACGTCCTGCGCGGTCAACAACCTGCAGGGATCCGGGCGCGCGGGCTGGGCGGTTCCGACTGCGGCCCGCCAGGCCAGAGCGAGCAGCAGGGTCACACCCACCAACCCCGTGGCGCGGACCACCTTCCTCATGCTCTCGCCTCGCGTCATGGCAGGGGTGATCATCCTTCAGGGGATCACGGCAGTCTCGCCGCCACTTTGCCGGCCAGCGCGGCCACCTGCCGGGCGGTCACAGCGGCCGGCCCCACCACCGTCACCGAGAAGGCCAGGCCCTTGCTCTCCATGAAGCAGCCGGTGCTCGGGCGCGCGGTGGTTTCGCTTGCCGGCGGGACCATGCGCGTGCAGGAGGCGCCCCCGGTCTGCGTGGATTCGACCGTCCAGCCCTGCTGCTTCAGCCTGTCGGCCGCTCCGCGCAGCTGAGCCAGACCGTAGTCCCGCTCCTGGGGCGTCCGGGGTGCCCGGATGATGGCAACGCTGGCCACTCCCCCGGCAAAGACCCAGGTGCAGCTGGACTGGGTCTCGCCGGTATACGGCCCGTTGTTGATGACGACGTCTTGCTCGATCGTGCGGTCGACCTTCGCATGGACTTCTGCCTCCACTTCCCCGGCCGTCAGCTTCGCGCAGGCATTGTACTTGGTGCCGGCCGCGGCCGGCAGAGGCGGAGCCAGAGCGCTCAGGATCAGCGCCAGGACAACCAGATCGGCGGATTTCCCCACGGCGATCACCCTCCCGACTCAGGTCGTGTCCATTTCCGTTCCGGGGGCCCTTTCCATGACCAGCCGCCGCAACTCCCCGTCCCGGAACGAGGCGATCTCGGCGGGGGACAGGGCGTAGCCGGCGACGGCGCCGGCGGGGTCCTCCACCAGACGGGTCCGGAACTCCGCATCCTCTACGGCGCGGGCCAGGACCTCGGCGACGGCTTCCAGACTCACCGCCTCAGGATGCCAGACCGTTCTGCACAAAACCTTTACCAGACGAGCCTCCCGACCGGCCCGACACGGCGGCGGCAGGCTCCAACCGCGCGCCGCGGCGGGAAAAGGTGTATGATGTCGGATCAAAGACCCTGATGGACGAGAGCTCGCCGCTGCTGCCGCTCATCGGCCGCGAGGCCGAAACCGCGGGCATTCGGGACCTGCTGACCCGCCGCACCACCCGTCTGGTCACCGTGGTCGGTCCTCCGGGAGTCGGGAAGACCCGGCTGGCGCAGGCCGCATCCGACGGGCTGGAAGGAACCTTTGCGGAGGGACGCGCCTTCGTCGATCTTGCTCCCGTCGCCGACGCCGCGGGCGTGCTGTCCGCCATTGCCCAGACGCTGCGCCTTCGCGAGGGCGCCGGTTCGACCCCCCTGGACACGCTTCGGGAGCATCTCGCCGAGCGGCGGCTGCTGCTGGTTCTCGACAACTTCGAACACGTCCTGGCCGCGCGTGGGGAAGTGGCCGGACTCCTCGCCGCCTGCCCCGGACTCAGGGTGCTCGTCACCAGCCGCGTCCCGTTGAATGTCCGCTGGGAGCAGCGCTATCCCGTGGCGCCGCTCGCCTGTCCGGACCCGCGCCGCGTCTACGACCCGCAGGACCTGGCGAGCTATCCGGCCGTGGCCCTGTTCGTGGAGCGGGCACGGACGCTGGACCCCGCTTTTGCGCTCGATGCCCGCAACGCGAGGGCGGTGGCCGCGATCTGCGCCCAGCTCGATGGCCTCCCCCTGGCCATCGAACTGGCGGCGGCGCGCGTGAACGTCCTCTCGCCGCAGGCGATTCTGGAGCGGCTGGGCGGGGTGCTCGACCTCCTGACCGAGGCGCCGGGGGACGTGCCCGGCCGCCATCGCACGCTCCGCGCCGCCGTGGAGTGGAGCTACCGGCTGCTCAGCCCCGGAGATCAGCGGCATTTCCGTCAGCTGTCCGTCTTTGCCGGCGGCTTCACGCTTGAGGCGGCCGAGGCCCTCACCGGCGCCGCGCTCGATGCCCTGGTTCCCCTGGCCAACCACAACCTGCTCTCGCGCGACCAGAACCCCGGTGCCGATGGGCGGTTCCGCATCCTGGAGACGGTGCGGGCGTTCGCCGCGGAGGTCCTGGCGGCAAGCGGCGAGGAGGAGGATGCGCGGCGCCGCCATGCGGTGTTCTTCTGCGACCTCGCGGAGCGGGCCGAACCGGAGCTCACCGGATCGCGTCAGGCGGAGTGGCTGTCGCGGCTGGACGCCGATGCGGACAATCTTCTGGCGGCGATGCGGTGGGCCGCCGGGCGGGATCCGTCACGGCTCCTGCGACTCGCCGGATCTCTGGCCCGATACTGGCTGCTGCGCGGCCGGCTGTCCGAAGGTCGCCGGTGGTTGGAGGCCGCCGTCGCCGCATCCGAGGGACGCTCCGAGGCGGACCTGGCGAAAGCCCTCGGCGGCGCGGCGACGCTCATGGTGGAAACGGGGGAATTCGCTCGGGCGGCGGAGGCGGCCGTGCGCAGCCTCGAGATCTGCCGGCGCCTGGGCGATGAGCGAGGCCAGACCCGGGCGCTGAGCGCCCTGGGAAATGCCCGGCTGCGCCAGGCCCGCTACGATGAGGCCCGGGCGATTCATGAGGAGGGCCTGGCACTCTTTCAAAAGATGGGGGACCCGCGGGGGACGGCCCAGGCGCTGAACAATCTGGGGGCGATCGCCCGGCTGCAGGGCGACCTGGACAGCGCCCGGCGGTTCTACGAGGAGAGCCTGCGGCTCAAGCGGGAAGAAGGAAGTCCCTCCCGCGTGGCGCTGGCGTTGAACAACCTCGGCGAGGTGGAACTGGACGCCGCGAATGTCGAACGCGCCGAGCTGACCTTGCGCGAGAGCCTGGAGATCTTCGAGAGTGCCGGGGCCCGTGCGTTCGTGGTCGGCGTGCTGGCCAACCTCGGACGCGCCTCGCGCCTGGCCGACGATCTGGACACCGCCGAGGAGCGCTACCGACGCAGCCTCGTCCTTTCCGAGGAGACGCAGCAGCGCGCCTACGTCAGCGAGTGCCTGGAAGGACTGGCCGCCGTCGCCGTGGAGCGGGGGCATCTCGCCGGAGCGGCCTGGCTGCTGGGCGCGGCGACCGCCCTCCGGGACGCGGCGCAATCCCCGGTGCCCCCGGTGGCCCGGGAGGAGTATGACCGGCTCCTGCAACGGATCCGCTCCGGGGCCGAGTTCGCCGCCGCGTACAGTCGGGGCTACGCGACCCCCGCCGAGGAGATCATCGCGAAGACGCTGTCCGGAGCCGCCGACGCCGGCGCGCCTGCTTCCAATACGCGGGTGGAGATCAACCTGCTCGGCCCGTTCCGGTTCCGCGTGGGCGGCGAAGATGTCTCCGACGGCACGTGGGGACGGCCGCGCGCACTGGCCATCCTCCAGTACCTGCTGCTCCGCCGCCCCCGCCCGGTGCCGGCGGAAGAGCTGGCCGAGGTCTTCTGGCCCGAGGCGCCCTCGGTGGAGCGCACCACCCTCTACGCCACGCTCACGCGTCTGCGAAACGGACTGGAGGCCTCCGGCCTCGGCGCGTCCGCGTTGCGGCGGGAGCGAGGAGGCTACCGGATCGACCTGCCGGCGGGCGCCGTCGTGGACTTCGACGCCTTCAACGCCGCCCTCCGGCCGGGCCCGAGGGAGATGATGGCGGCGGATGCGCTGTCACGCTATGAAGGCGCCCTTCTTCGATACAGCGGAGAGCTGCTCGAGGATGCGCCGTACGCCGGGTGGGCGGCGCTGGAGCGCGACGCGGTGCGCGCCCGCTGGGTCGAGGCCTGCCTGGCCGTGGCCAGCAGCCACAAACGCGCGGGACGGGTGGAGCGGGCTCTGGAGTGGTATCAGCGTGCGCTGAGCCGCGATGCCACGCTGGAGGATGCCCACCGCGGGGCGATGCGCTGCTACGCCGGCCTGGGCCACCGCGATCTGGCGCTGCGCCAGTACGACCGCTGCGTCCGGATCCTGCGGGACGAACTGGACGCGCCGCCCGACGCGGAAACCGTGGCGCTGCGCGACGCGATCGCCCGGCCCGCAGCGCCGTGAGCGGGCATCTTCGTCTCGGATCAGTCCTGGAGTAACACCCGGATGTCGTGGGCGACATCCTCCGCCGGGCCCCCCCAGTTGTAGGACACCCGCAGATAGCCCGTCCGGTCGATGACGTAGATGGCCGGGGGATGGTTGACGACGAGCCGATGGGCGTCGAGCATGTACCGTTCCGGCACGACGCCAAAACTTTTGTACACCCGGAGGCGTTCCGGTTCCGGGCCGGTCAGCCCGATGAAGTCCGGGTGGAACGACGCCAGATACGTCTTCAGCCGCGTCGGAGTGTCCCGCCGCGGATCGACGGTGATGAGCGCGACGCGGACGCGTCGGCGTTCCGGGCCCAGAGCATTGTAGGCGCGCTTCAGCGTGCCCAGCGTCAGCGGGCACAGGTCGAGGCAGGAGGTGAAGCCGAAGGTCAGCACGACCAGGGACCCGCGCTGATCGCGCAGCCGGAAGGGCCGGCCGTGTTGATCGACGAGGGTGAAGTCAATCACCGGCTCAGGCGGCAGGATGGGGAGGCCGCGGAGCATTCCGTGGGGCGCGGCCCGAGCTGCTCCCCCGCCCCACTCCAGCAGGAGCGCGCTCAACAGGACAGCAAGGGGGCCTCGCACCTTCTCAGTGCGCCGGACGCGGGTGGATGACCACCACCCCGTTCCCGCCCCAGGCGTCGGGACCGAGGAAGACGTCGCCGGCTTTCCCGGGAGTGGGGCGGGACAGGTCGATTACGGTCAACACGGGCGCGTACTTGTTCGTGACGTAGGCCAGGAACCCGCCCCCCTGCTTGAATCCATAGGCCACGCCGTGGGCCCCTTTGTAGGCCTTCGCCTCGGCGACCACGCGGATGTTGCTCGGATTGGCCTGGTCCACGGCGATGATGCTCGCCGTGGCCGACCCGGTGTTCGCCACGACCACCCACTTGCCGTCGGGACTGAAGGGTGACTGGATCGGGACCGCGCCGACGCGCACGACCTTGACGACTTTGGGACTGGCCGGAGCGCGCAGGTCCAGGAACACCACCCGCCCCTGCAGCAGTTTGTCCGCCGTGAGCAGGACGGTGGTGGTGGCGGCCAGGCGGCCGGTGCGCGAAACGGAGGCATACAGCGGAAGGTTCGCGCCGAAGGGCTTCCCGTCGGTGTCGGTGACCTTGCTGAGGTCGACGGTCGTGAGCAGCTTCTCGGTGTTCATGTCCACCACGGACATCTTGCCGGAGAGGGCGTTGGCCACGACGAGGATCTTGCCGTCCGGCGAGATCCAGCCGCCGTGAGGGCCCAGGGGGACCTCGATGTATCGGATCGGGATCTGGGCCGCCGGGATCGCCGGATCGACCAGTTTGCTCACATCCAGGACGGCGAGTCGGTCCTGGGCGTTGATCGTCACCACGGCTTTGCCCTGGGGCGTGGTGTGCGTGTGCGCGGGAGACTCGCCGACGCGAATCCGGTTCTTCACCACCCGTCCCGTCCTGGCGTCCAGCACCGTGATGTAGTTGGCGTGCCAGTTCGTCTGGATCACGTAGCGCTCGTCCCAGGAGACCATCAGGTTGTGCGGGTTATCGAAGTCGCCTTCGATGACCCGTTTCACCTTCATCGTCGCTGCGTCCACGACGGTGATCGTGCCGGCGGTCATCTTGCCGGGGCGTGTCTGGAACTGCGTATCGACCCACACCTCCCCGCGCCCGCGCACGCGCGGGGGGGAGAGCGGTCCGGGGGAGGCCGGAGGCCAGGGCTTCATGAACTGCGGGGCGGGGTCGGTGCCGACGGCGATCTGGCCGTCCATGTAAGGGTGGATGGCGCAGACGTAGACGTAGAGCCCGGGCTTGGTGAAGGTGAATCGGACGGTGCCCTTGCGCCCGACGAAGCCCACGGTCTTGGCAGGTTCGTCGAAGCCGGTGAGAAAAGTGATGGTGTGCAGCGTGTGCGCCTCGCTGAAGGACCACACCACTTCCTGCCCGGGTTCGATGCGGAGGGTCTGGGGTGTGAACCATGGGGCCAGCTCCCCGACCGTGACGGCATTGCTCACCGGCGGTGGCGCCTGCCCGGCACCGGGTGTCGACGCCCCCAGGAGTATGAGGGCGACAATGGCGAGCCCTGCCGTCCCTGCCCTCGTCCGCCGCATCGCGGTCCCCCCCCCATCCCCGCCTGTTTCGGCGGGCAGTTCGTCGAAAGTAATGAGGACTCCTTCCGATGGAATGTCACTGAGCCTCGCCCCGGCCTGTCCGGAACTGCTCCCACCGCCGGCGCTGGGTGCCCGCATCCGCCGGTTGGTGGTCGCTGCAATCCACCCGCAGCAACCGGTCGCCGAAGGGGGCGTCGACAAAGGCGCAGTGGTGCGGACGCGCGGGGTTCTTGTGTACGTAGGGGCGGAAGAACCGGCAGGTCACGCAGATCCGGGAGACCGGGATCTCGCCCCGGTCCTGCAGAATACGGATCATACTCACCAGGGCGCGCAGGAAGATAGCCTGTTCATCAGGGTCCAGCGCTTCCACAGCGGGGACAAGGAAATCAGTCCAGTCGCCTATGCGGCGCGCCACCCGGCGACCCTGCGGGGTGACGGTGATCGACCGCACCCGGGCGTCTCGCGGGGACCGGCCCTTACGGAGGAGTTGCTTGCGGACCAGCGCCTCCACGGCGTCGCTGGCCGTCGGTGCCGTCACCCCCAGCCGAGAGGCCACCTCGCCCACGGTCACCCCCTCCGGAGCATTCCCGACCAGGGACAGGATCTGCGCTTGCGTGGGGGTCACGGCCCGGGCTCCGGCTTCCCGCCAGGCATGGATCTTCAGGGCGAGGCCGATCTTGGCCAGTCCGGTGGCGATCCGCCGCTCCACCGGCCCTGAGACTAGGTCAAATGATCTCCGGCGCATCGCTGTTCCTTTCGTCGCCGCGCCCCGGCGCCTCCTGGCGGCTCTTGACAGCCCGGCCCGGCGACGCTAATTTAATTAGGACGCCTAATTAAATTCTTCGCGGAGGTGGACTGTGCGCAAGAGGGTGGTTTTGGCGGCGGTCGTCGTACTGATGGCCGCCGGGGCCTTTGCTCTGACCGGAGCACGCGGGCAGGCGGCCGCGTCGCGGACACGCGAGTACCGGGTGACGATGAAATTCTGGAAGGCGACGGTGGCGGAGGTCCCGACCGTGGCCGTCACCAATCTGCCGGCGGACGCGGTCGCCTATGCCGGCGACACCGTGGTCTTCCGCGTGACCAACGAGAGCCCCATCGCGGAAGGGTTCTCCGTTGACGCCTACGGGGTGAGGGAAGTGCTGGAACCCAAGCAGACTAAGGTCATCCGGATTGCGGGCGTGCGACCGGGAGCCTTCGTTATCTATTGCCAGTTGCACCCCTTCAGCGTCCACTATACCGGGACTTTACTGGTGCTGCCTCGACCGTGATCATGCCGGCGGCGGCCCCGCCCGGGCGGTCGTGGCGTCATCGTGGTGGAGCAGGCCGTACTCGAAGCTGTCCACGAGCGCCAGCCAGCTGGCTTCCACGACGTTCTCCGAGACGCCGACCGTGCCCCAGCTGCGCCGGCCGTCGGACGACTCGATGAGCACGCGCACCCGGGCGGCGGTCGCGGCCTCGGCGTTGAGCACGCGGACCTTGTAGTCGGTGAGCCGGATGGTCCGCAGCGCGGGATAGAACCCTTCCAGCGCCTTGCGCAGGGCGCGGTCCAGCGCGTGCACCGGCCCGTTGCCCTCGGCCGCGGTGTGCTCTTCCACGCCGTTGACCGATAGTTTGACCGTGGCCTCGGCGCGCACCGCGCCGCCCTCGCCGCCAACCACGCGGACGTGGAACCAGCAGAGGTCGAAGAGGGGGCGGTGCACGCCCAGCAGCCGCCGCATGATGAGCGCGAAGCTCGCCTCGGCTCCGTCGAACTGGTAGCCCTCGTGTTCCATGCGTTTCACGCGGGCCAGAATCTCCTTCACTTCCGGCCGCGAGCGGTCCAGCGACAGGCCCATCTCGCCAGCCTTGTAGAGCACGTTGGCCTGTCCGGAGAGATCCGAGACGACGACCCGACGCTCGTTGCCCACGCTGGCCGGGTCGATGTGCTCGTAGGTCCGCGCATCCGCCATCACCGCGCTGACGTGGACGCCCCCCTTATGCGCAAAGGCGTTGCGCCCGACGAAGGGCTGGTAGTCGTCAGGCGCCAGGTTGGCCATCTCGCTGACGAAGCGTGACACCTCGACTAGGCGCGAGAGGGCGTCCGGCCGCAGACACTCGTATCCCAGTTTGAGGCGCAGGTTGGCGACGACGGCGCAGAGGTCGGCGTTGCCGCACCGTTCGCCATAGCCGTTAATGGTGCCCTGGACGTGCTCGGCGCCGGCCTGTACCGCGGTCAGGGTGTTGGCCACCGCGAGCGCGCCGTCGTTGTGGGCGTGAATGCCCACCGGCCCGCCGACCCGCTCCAGGACGGTCCGGATGATGCGCCGAATTTCGTCGGGCAACGTCCCTCCGTTCGTATCGCAGAGCACCAGGACGTCCGCGCCGGCCTGCCGGGCGGCACGCAGCGTCTCTAGCGCGTAGACGGCGTCGTGCCGGTAACCGTCGAAGAAGTGCTCGGCATCGTAGACGACCTCCCGGCCGTGGCGCTTCAGATAGGCGACCGAGTCGGCGATCATGCGCAGATTCTCGTCCCGCGTGGTGCGCAGAGCGACGGTGACATGATGATCCCAGCTCTTGCCGAAGATGGCCACGGCCGGCGCGCCCGACTGGATCAACATCTGGAGGTTCGGATCGTCGTCGGGTCGCGTGTTGGGGCGTCGGGTGCTGCCGAAGGCCGTAATTTTGCAGTGTTGCCACGACAGTTCGCGGGCCCGGGTGAAAAAGGCGAGGTCCTTGGGATTGCTGCCCGGCCACCCGCCTTCCACGTAGTCGACACCCAACTCGTCCAGGCGGAGGGCGATCTTCACTTTATCGTCCGTGGAAAAATTGATACCCGCGCCCTGGGTGCCGTCGCGGAGCGTGGTGTCAAAGACGGTCACACGGTTGCTCATCGGCCTCACCCGGCTCAGAAGAAAACCTGAGGGACAGATTCCGCAAGGAACCTCTCCCTCAGGTTTCTCTCCTGACGGTGTAGCGGCCGCCCTGGACCGCCTGCGCCGCTTGGACCCAACCAGCCCCTTGTGAAAGCTGTGGAACCCTAGGCGCACTTCCCTGCCGGCCCGCCTGGGGGCCGGAACGCTGCCCCGGTTTTCCACGCACTGTACCCAAGCGCCGGCGGGTCTGTCAAGCGCCCGCATTGCCTCAGAATAAATCCGAGCGAGGCCGGGGCCGTTGCCTCATAGAAAACCTGAGGCAACTTCTCGCCACCTTTGGAGGTCCGACCGGCCCCATGACCCCTCTCGCCAAGCGCCAACTGGCCCAGGCCCTGCACCCCCACTACCGCACAGCCCGGCGAGCCGAGAAGACCCAGATCCTGACCGCCTTCGTCAAGGCCACCGGCTACCATCGGACGTACGCCATCACCCTCCTCCGCCACGGGCCACCCCGCCGCCCGGGCGAACGCCGAGGGCGACGGGTCCGGTACGACCGTCCCGTCGTGGAGGCCCTCCACCGCCTCTGGGAGGCTTCCGGCTATCTGTGCAGCAAGCGCTTGCGCCCGTTCCTGGCGCCCTGGCTCGAGGCCCTGCGGCGGTGCGGCGAACTTACCTCCCCCCGGCGGTCGAAGCCGCGCTGCTGCGGATGAGTGCCGCCACCATCGACCGGAAGCTCGCCCCCTATCGACGGCAGCTCAAACCCCGAGGCCTCACGACCACCCGCCCGGGACGTCTGCTCAAGCCGCACGTCCCGGTACGCACCTTCACCCCCTGGGACGAGCGCCACCCCGGCTTCACCGAACTGGACCTGGTCGCCCACTGCGGCGAGGCGACGCACGGCGAGTACCTCCACAGCCTCTCGCTGGTGGACGTCGCTACCGCGTGGTTCGAGCCCCGCGCAGTGGTCAACCGCAGCCAACGTTGGGTCTTTGAGGCGCTCACCATCATCCGCGATCGGCTCCCCTTCCCCCTCCTGGGCATCGATGCCGACAATGACAGCGCCTTCATCAACACCAACCTCCTCGCCTACTGTCGCGCCCCGCGCCTCACGTTCACCCGCTCCCGGGAGTATTGCAAGAACGACCAGGCCCACGTGGAAGAACGCAATGGGGCAGTGATCCGCCGCCTCATCGGCTACGAACGGTACGAGGGGGAGCAGGCTGCTGCCGCGCTCAATGCCGTCTACGATGTGCTGCGACTCTGGATCAACTTCTTCCAACCGACCATGCGCCTTGTCGCCAAGGAGCGTGTGGGGGCCAAGGTGATCAGGCGCTACGATCAGGCCCGGACCCCTTACCAGCGCGTCCTGGAGGCCCCGGAGGTCTCGCCCTCCGCCACGCAGGCCCTCCGGGCTCTCTACCAAACCCTCAACCCCGTCCAGGTGCGCCGGGAGCTTGAGCGGCACCTGGCGACTCTGTGGCGCCACGGCCTTCACTCAGGAGGGTCCGTGAGGCAACGGGCCCCGGAAACTCAGGTTTCCCGATGAGTCAACACGGAACACGAAGCCGGGCACGGAAGGCCTGAGTCTGGCGGGCCCGGAGGGAATCGAACCCCCGACCAGAGGCTTAGGAGTCCCCTGCTCTATCCACTGAGCTACGGGCCCGCACCTTCAGATTATACGCTACAGACGTGGGTTTCCGCGCGGCTCCCCTCACCCAGGGGCTTCCTCTCGGACCCGCTGCTGTAGCCTAACTGTAGCCGATCTTGGAAGGAGGAGAATGAAGAGCAACGAGGGGAGGGTGCATAAGGCCGAGCGGATGCCGGCGTGGCCTCCGCTGACTGGGTCTGGCCCGCAGGCGGAGCCTCTCATGCCCACTTGCCGGGGACGATACCCTCACCGCCCGATGGGCGGCATCGGCCGGAGCCGGTGAGGTGAAATGATAAGATAATGAAATTAATGAATCAGGTTGGGGCGGGAGGCAGGTTTCGGCGGCACGGTCCGAGGGCTCAGCACCCGCACCGGTGGAGCGGGTTTCTTTGGGGTAGCAATTGAGGACGTCGAGAATACTTGCCTTGGGCCAGCACAGAGAAGGAAGGGAGATGGGAGTGCGCCTGCGGGCGGGCGGCAATGAGTTCTCGCGGAGGTGAGGAGGCGGAGCCATGAAGACGTTGCGCTGGTGGGCGATCCGCTGGTTTGCTAGCGTCCTGGCCCTGTATCTAGTCGGCGCCGCGGGGCTGGTGGCGGCGCAGCAGGCGGCCGAGTACAAGGTGGGGGTGGTCACCTCGCTGTCCGGCGAGCTGGCCTTCGGCGGCAACGTGACCAAGCGCGGCTACGACCTCTGGGCGGAAACCCTGAACAAGGCAGGCGGCATCCTGATCGGCGGCAAACCCTACAAGGTCAGGCTGATCTACGCCGATGACCAGAGCACGCCGGCTACCGCCGCCGTGGCCGGAGAACGGCTGATCACCCAGGAGAAGGTGGACTTCATCCTAGGCCCCTACGCCAGCGGCACAACCCTGGCCCTGGCACCCATCACCGAGAAGTACCGCGTTCCACACATCACCGGATCGGCGGAGTCCCCGCTCATCTGGAAGGGGAAGTTCAAGTACACCTTCGGGACCATCCCCACGGTGACCATCATCGCCCAGGCGTCCATCCAGACCCTGGCGCAAGACGTGTCCCCCAAGCCGCAGACCATTGCCATTCTGGGGATCGACGATGCCTTCTCCAAGTTCGCCGCCGAGGCGTTCCGCACCGCCGCCCAGAAGTTTGGCATCAAGGTGCTGCGCTTCGACATCGTGCCGGAGGGCAGCGACTACACGCCGGCGGTGAGCGCGGCCAAGGCGCTGACCCCGGACATCTTCGCGATGGGATCGCACGAGAAGGCGGCCATTGAGATGATCAAGGCCGCCAAGGAGCTCAAGTTCAACCCCAAGGCGTTCGTGCAGCACTACGGGATGACTACCCCCGACTTCCGCAAGGGGCTGGGCAAGGACGCCGAGTACGTCTTCGGTACCTCGGTATGGACCCCCAACCTAAACTACCAGGCGAAGATCCTCTTCAAGACTCCGCAGGAGTACGCCGCTGCGTTCAAGGCCCGCTTCGGCAGCGATCCGGACTACACCGAGGCGGCCTCTACCGCAGCGGGCATCGCCTTCCAGGAGGCGCTGCGGGCCATTAACGCCGCGCCGCCACTGACGCAGGCGCAGAAGGACGCGCTGATCGGAGCCCTGGAGCGGCTGGACCTGATGACCTTCTACGGGCCGATCAAGTTCGCCACTTCCGGGGACTACTACCATGACAACGCGGGGCTGCAGCCCATTGCCCTGCAGTACCAGGGCGGCGTGATCGTGGAGGTCGGCCCGGGCAAGCTGCGCCTGAAGGCCCCCAAATATCCCACGCCCAGCTGGGACAAGCGCTAAGTCAGGAGGCCGGGGACGGCGACCCCGTCCCCGGCCGCTCGGCAGCATGTCCAGGAATTCCTGCGCAGACCGACCGGGGCTCCCAGAAATTCGCGGGCGCGAATTCTCAGGGTGCGCTGGCTGTCGACGGCGAGGTGCAGGACTTCGGACGGTCCAGCGTGCGCAACTGCGAGACCCATGGCGGTGGAAGCAGCGGACTGGCTCGCAGGCCAAGGCAGGTGCTGTATGCGTTGGACCAGCAGCAGACGGCCAAAGGGCGTGAGCTTGCTGTGTGGGTGAGCCATGACTGCCTCCCCGGGCGAACCTGTGCATTCCGTCCCAGAACCAGCGTCAAGAGGCAGTCTTATGTCAACAACCTAGTTAGGCAGTCCGGCTAGCCGTGGAGCTGTTCCTACAGACCCTTATTGACGGCGGCCTCATCGGCGGGCTGATCATCGTCGTCGGCGTGGGCTTCTCCCTCTGTTTCGGTGTCATGCACATCGTGGACTTCGCCGTGGGGGAGTGGGTCATGCTGGGCGCGTATGCGGCCTACTGGCTGGTGCGTTACCTCAGGCAGGACCCCATGGTCTACCTGCCCCTGATCTTCGCCTTGTTCTTTGCCGCTGGCTGGCTGGTCTACCCGTTGATCTACCGGGCGGTTAGCGGGCGACGGCATCACCCGGCGCTGATGGGCCTAGTCTTCACCTTTGGGCTCTCCACCCTGATCAAGGGGGGCGCCCTCTCCGCCTGGGGCTACCATGTGCGCTCGGTGAGCACCTGGCTCTCCGGACAGAGCGTCACCCTGGGGGTGACCACGTTCCCGGCGCTGCGCTTGGCCGGCTTCGTCTTCGGCGTCCTGGCCACTGTGCTATTTATGGTCTTCCTCTACGGCACCCGTCTGGGCGTCTCCATCCGGGCCACCGCCCAGGACCGGGAGACGGCGGCGCTCCTGGGTGTAGACGTGCGACGGGTCGGCGCCCTGGTCTACGGCACCTATGCGGGATTGACCGGGATGACGGGGGTGCTCATCGGCGCGCTTTTTTCCATCCACGCGGCCATGGGGGCGAAGTACGTTATCTTCGCCTTCTTCGTGGTGGTGCTGGCCGGGATGGGCTACGTTCCCGGGGTGATCGTGGCCGGCCTCCTCCTGGGCCTGATTCAGTCCTTCGTGGGCGTCTACATCAGCGGCCGCTACACCCTCCTTGCCCTCTTCCTCCTCATGTACCTGAGCCTGCTGGTTGCGCCGCGGGGCATCCTCCGCCGCGGGTTGTGATGTGACCACGCCAGCCATCGAGGTCCGGTCACCTGCCCGCAGCGCCGCTCCCCGCTGGACGCTGGGAATCCTCCTGGGGACCGCACTGCTCCTCTTGCCCTTTGCCGTCTCTTCTTTCTGGATCCGTATCGCCACCGAGGTCCTGCTGTGGGCGGGGCTGGCCCAGAGCTGGAACATCATCGGCGGCTACACCGGCTATCTCAGCTTCGGCCACGGCGCCTTCTTCGGCCTAGGCGCCTACATCACCGGGATCGGCATGACCGTCCTGGGATGGTCCTTCCCCGCCGGTCTGGTGGTCTCCGGGGTGCTGGCTGCCGCCCTGGCTGCGGCCATCGGCTATCCCACCCTGCGGCTGCGCGGAGCGTACTTCGCCATCGCCACCTGGGCCTTCGGGGAGATGCTGCGGCAGGTGGCCACGGTGCTGGACATCACCGGAGGAGCGTTTGGCATGCGCCTGCCGGCGTTGCTCAACCTGCCGTTCTTCTACTACGTCACCCTGGGGACAAGCGCCCTGGTCTACGTGACCACCTACCTGCTTCTAGAGCGCTCGCCCTTCGGCTACAAACTGCTGGCCATTCGGGAGCACGAGGAGGCCGCCGAGATGGTAGGGGTCAACACGGTGGCGGTGAAGATCAATGCCTTCGCCCTGAGCGCGTTCTTCCCCGGGGTGCTGGGAGGCATCTACGCCTACTGGCTGACCTACATCCACCCGGACAGCGTCCTAGGCGGGATTATTACTGACCTGATGGTGGTCATGGTCTTCCTGGGGGGAATGGGCACCTTCTGGGGGCCGCTGCTGGGCGCCTTCCTGGTGCAGCTGGTCAGCCGTAGCCTCTGGCTCGTCTGGGGCGAGAGCACCCTCTACCTGGTGATCATCGGCGCGGCCATCTGCATCGTCGTCCTGTTCATGCCGGGGGGGATCGTCGGCCTGCTGGAGGGTCGGCGCACGCCTCTGCTGGCCCCCCACGCGGCTTGGCGCTGGTGGCGGGAGCGGATGAGGTGGTGATCGCCGGTGCTAGAGACGGAGGATCTAACCAAGCGCTTCGGCGGCCTCCTGGCCCTGGACGGCCTCTCCCTCACCGTCCCCGCGGGGGCCATCATCGGCTTGATCGGCCCCAACGGCAGCGGCAAGACCACCTTTTTTAACCTGGTTACCGGGATCTACCCGCCGGACCGCGGCTTCGTGCGCTTCCGGGGTCAGGTCATCACCGGCCTCCGCCCGCACCGCATCGCCCGCCTGGGCATCGGCCGGACTTTCCAGATTCCCGCCCCGTTTGTCAAGATGACCGTCCTGGACAACGTGGCGGTGGGCGCCCTGATCCATGCGAGGACCATGGCCGCAGCCCGGCGCGCCGCCACGGAGATCCTGGAATTCGTCGGGCTGGCGGAGAAGGCCCGGGAGCTAGTCAGCCAGGTGACCCTGGAGGACCGGAAACGCCTGGAGCTGGCGCGCGCCCTGGCCACACGGCCGGAGCTGCTGCTGCTGGATGAGGTTATGGCCGGGCTGAACCCCGCAGAGGTGCGGGCGGCGGTGGAGCTGATTAGGGCCATTCGCGCCCGTGGGATTACCATTGTGGTGGTGGAGCACGTGATGGACGCCATCCTGTCCCTGTGCGAGCGCATCGTGGTGCTGGATGAGGGACGAAAGATCGCCGAGGACATTCCAGAGCGGATCGTCACCGACGAGGCGGTCATCCGCGCCTACCTCGGGGAGCGGCGTCATGCTCCGCGTTGAGGGCATAACCGTAGCCTACGACCAGGTGGCCGCGCTGCGTGAGGCCTCGTTGCTGGTCTCTCCGGGGGAGATTGTCTCCATCATCGGCGCCAACGGCGCGGGGAAGACCACGCTGCTGCGCACCGTCTCAGGGCTGCTCCACCCCCTGGCCGGCAGCATTCACTTCGAGGCCAAGCGCATCGACCGCATGGAACCGCACCAGATCGCCCGCCTGGGCATCGGGCACGTGCCCGAGGGACGGCGCATCTTCCCCTACCTCAGCGTGCAGGAGAACCTATGGATGGGCGGGCTACAGATCAGAGATCGGAGCCAGATCCAGGCCCGCCTGGAGGAGGTATTTGACCTCTTTCCCGTGCTGGCGGAGCGTCGCCGCCAGGCGGGCGGGACGCTCTCCGGCGGGGAGCAGCAGATGCTGGCCGTCGGTCGGGCGCTGATGGCCAACCCCAAACTGTTGTTGCTAGACGAGCCGTCCCTTGGGCTGGGCCCCAAGGTGGTGGACACGGTTTTCGACGCAATCGTCAGGCTCCACGAGCAGAAGCGCACCGTGCTCCTCGTCGAGCAGAATGCCTACCTCTCATTGGAGGTCGCGGACCGCGCCTATGTTCTGGAGACCGGACGCGTTGTCCTGGAGGGAAGAGCGGCGGAGCTATTCGACCATCCCCACGTCAGACGCGCCTACCTGGGTCGCTGACGTCTCCGCGGCCGTCCCTCGGAGAAGGGAGGAGAGCATGCCTCGCACCAGAGTTGCCCTGCCCGGGCCCCGGGCCCAGGAGCTCTTGCGCCTGCGCGAACAATACGTCCCCCGCGGGGTGGCCACCACAGTCCCCACATTCGTCGCCTGGGCGGAGGGGGCCCGCCTGCGGGACGTGGATGGTAACGAGTTCATCGACTTCGCTGCCGGCATCAGCGTGGTCAACGTGGGGCACCGCCCCGCGCCAGTGGTGGAGGCTGTGCGCGACCAGACGGACCGCTTCCTGCACACCTGCGCCCACGTGGCCATGTACGAACTGTATCTGCGCTTAGCAGAACGCTTGGCCACGATCACGCCCGGTGGCTGGGCGAAGAAGGTCCTCCTGGTGAACAGCGGCGCTGAGGCGGTGGAGAACGCCGTAAAGATAGCCCGCGCGGCCACAGGGCGCCGCGCCCTGGTCTGCTTCGAGTATGCCTTCCACGGGCGGACACTGCTGGCCCTCAGCCTGACCAGCAAGATCAAGCCCTACAAATTCGGCTTCGGCCCCTTCGCTCCCGAGATCTACCGGGCGCCGTACTCCTACCCGTACCGTTGCCCGCGGGGCGGAGATCCTGGTGACTGCCCCATCTGCACCGGTCAGGCCTTGGAGGCCTTCCTGAAGACGCACGTCGACGCGGAGGATGTGGCCGCGGTCATCGTGGAACCGGTGGCCGGTGAGGGCGGCTTCGTCGTGCCGCACCCGCGATTCCTGCCCACCGTGGCGGAGGTCTGCCGCCGTCACGGGATCCTCCTCATCGCGGATGAGATCCAGACAGGCTTCGGCCGCACGGGAAGCCTCTTTGCCGTAGAGCACGCCGGCGTGGCTCCCGATCTGCTGGTCCTCTCCAAATCTCTGGCCGCCGGTCTACCTCTGGCGGCGGTGGTGGGACGGGCGGAGGTGATGGATGCTCCGGTGGTGGGAGGCCTGGGAGGGACGTTTGGCGGCAACCCCGTAAGCTGTGCGGCGGCGCTGGCCGTGCTCGACCTGGTGACCGATCCCGCATTCCTGGAGCGGGCCGGCCGGGTGGGTGCCGCCGTCCAGGCCCGCCTGCGCCAGATGGCCGAACGTTACCCGCTGGTGGGAGAGGCTCGGGGCCTGGGAGCCATGGCGGCGCTGGAGCTGGTGCGGGACCGGAGCACCAGGGAGCCCGCGGTCGAGGAGACGACAGCGGTGCTGCGCGGCTGCCACCAGCGCGGCCTGTTCATCCTCAAGGCCGGTGTCTACGACAATGTGGTCCGCCTGCTGCCCCCGCTGACCATCAGCGACGAGGAGCTGGAGACCGGCCTGCAGATTCTGGAAGAAGCACTGGCGGCTGCGGCCGCCTGAATGAAGCCACGAAAGCATGGCACGTATGGAATGTGCTCGGAGGTACTTGGTTTTGGGATGTCGCCGTATCTTGTCTGCTTCGCAAGGTAGTGGCGCGCCCGGCGGGACTTGAACCCACGGCCTTTGGCTCCGCAGGCCAACGCTCTATCCACTGAGCTACGGGCGCGCACGCAAGGAGCCAACCGCAGGCCGATTATAACACGTCCGATCCGCCCTCCGCAGTCGCACGGCTCCGGCGAAACGCGGTATGGGCGAATATGGTAGAGTAGACGTTACGCTTCCGGGGTACTCTCCCCGGTAGCATCTCATCCCAGGCGACAAGAAGGTGCGATTATGAGAGGGGTTGCGTGGGCCGTGCTGGTGGTCCTGGCCCTGCTGGGGGAACCGGCTTTCGCCCAGGCCAATACGACTATCTCCGCCGGAGTGCACGTGGCCGGCGTGCGGATCGGGGGGGTGGCGAGCGAGGCCATCGCGGCCTTCGGCAGCCTCTACAACCAGGCCGACTCGCGCTCCGGGAAATACACGCTGTACGAGTGGCCGCTGCGGCCCTTCGTCGTCATCACCGAGAAGGAGTCGGGGCGCATCGTCCTCTGCGTGATCGTCCTGAGCGACCTCTACCGGACCGACAAAGGGAACATCACCGGCGGCAGCGAGCGGGCGGCGGTGGAGGCGGCCTACGGCCGGGAGTTCACCACCGAGGAGGACGAGAGCTCGACCACCCTGGTCTACGACGGCCAGGGGATCGCCTTCGACATCGGCAAGCGGGGGGCGATGAGCGGCCGCGTCGTCCAGATCGTCGTCTTCGTCCCCGGCCAGTGGAAGGCCATCACCCAGGGATTGTAGGGCCGGACGGCGGGTGTGGTAGGATAGATGCGTCCGGAGGGGTGACCGAGTCGGCCGAAGGTAGCCGCCTGCTAAGCGGTTGAGCGGGCAAAACCCGCTCCGTGGGTTCGAATCCCACCCCCTCCGCCAGGTCCGGCCGGCCAGGTCTAGCCGCAGGGCTCTTGGGGAATCCCTCAGATAAGGGAGCTCCGTCCCCCGCTACCCCCTCCAACGCAGACCCGTTACCCCCGCGGAGCTCCCTTTAGTGTTTGGCGCGGAGGTCAACCGGGGGAAGGCGGCGGGCCGCGGCCCGCCGTCGAAGTGCTCCGCCCAGGCGGCCAGCTCCTTGCGGAACCGCTCCAGCTCGAGCCCCAGGTAGGTGGCCGGGTAAGAAGCCAGCCGTCCCCGTCCCCTGGCCAGCAGGGCGCGACGGCCGTGGTGGTTGCCCTTCTCGTGGTGGTAGAAGGCGGCCGCCACCTGGACGAGACCGTGGAAGAGCTCTCGGGAAGCGCCCGTCTCCTTCTTCCAGAGGGCTTCGGTCCACTCGTGGCACTCGAAGAAGAGGCCGGCATTGAAGAGGATGGCGGCGACGCGGACCGCCTGCTCGGTGCCGCCGCTTCCGGCTTCCCGCCGCAGGGCCGCCAGGGCGTCGAGGAGACGGCTCAGCTGGCGCTCCGCGTACTCGTAGTACGGCGCAAAACGCGCGGCGAGTCGGACAACGTCGACGTCGCCTTCGAGCAGCCCGGCGCGCTCCAGGTGTCCGATGTCCCGCGGCTCCGGGCGGCTCCCCAGCGGCGCGGCCAGGACCGCGGCGCGGGTCAGGCACTCCCCCCGCGTCAGGGCCGGTGCGCTTCCGTCCGACCCACGGGAAGCCTCCCGGGCACAGGCGGCGGCGACGGCCACCCGGGAGACCCGGGCGGGATCGCCGATCGCATCCAGCGCCAGATCGGCCAGCAGGTGCTTCAGCTCGACGTAGGACATCAGCTTCCGCGGAATGCGGCCAGCGTCTCGACGAGCGCCTGGGGGGTGGTGACCGGCGGGGCACAGAAGGCGCCGGCGCAGACGAAGGCGGTGGGGACCCGGGCGTGGCCCAGCATCGCCCGCGCGGCTTCCGGTACGGGGACGTCCTCCTCACCGTCGGCGCGATGATGGCTGATCAGGCGTCCCGGCCGCCAGGCGCGCAGCGCCGCCCCGTGCAGGGCCTGCGTGCGCGGATCATCCGGCGCGCCGACGATGGCGATGTGCGCCGGTTCGTAGAGCAGGTGGTCGAGGGCGATGAACAGCGTGGACGCATACACGGCGTGCGGAGCCAGGCCCGGAACGAAAGCCGCCAGGAGCCGTGCGGCGAGCGAGCGATAGCCGTCCAGCCCGAGCAGCCGGGACAACCGCAGCAGGACCAGGGCGCCGACCCCATTGGGCGACGGCGTGGGCGAATCCTGGAGCGGCCTGTAGGGCGTACTCAGCCCGGCCTCGTCGCTCTTCCCCGCGTCGCGGAATCCCGGATCCTCCCAGAAGTCACGGAGCGCGGCGTCCGTGACGTCCCGTGCAATGCGCAGATAGCGGGTCCGGCCGGTGACCTCGTACGCGTCGAGGAGGGCCTGCGCCATCTGCACCTGATCGTCGGCCAGACGCAATCCGTCCCCGCCCAGGACGTGGACGAACCCGCGCCCCGGCGCATACCCCTCGGCGATGAACCGCTCCAGCGAGCGCAGCGCCGGATCGCGGTACGCCGGTTCGTCCAGCGCGGCGGAGGCCGTCAGGAAGGCCGAGATGGCCAGGCCGTTCCAGTTCGCATAGCAGGCGGTGTCCACGTAGGGCGCCGGGCGGCGGCTGCGGGCCTCGGCGAGTTTGCGGCGGCCCGAGGCGAGGAGGGTGTGGACCTCCTCCACCGGGCGCCCGGTCAGGGCGGCGACGACGTCCGTATCGCGGTCGACGAAAAGGACGTGCCGGCCGTCGCCGGGCATCTCGCCCCGGCCGCGCAGGTGGTAGTGCTCGGCCAGGACGGTGAACTCGTCCGCCGAGAGGACCTCCTTCGCCTCCGCCTCCGTCCAGGTGAAGTAGCCGCCGTCGTCGCCGGGACCCGCGTCGGCATCCTGGCTGCCGAAGAATCCCCCCTGCCGGGGATCGGCCAGCACGGCGGCCATGAAGGTCGCCGTGTCGCGGGCCACGGCCGCGAAGAGCGGATGGCCGGTGGCCTGGAAAGCCTGGGCGTAGTTCGCGAGCAGTCCGGCGTTGTCGGGGAGCATCTTCTCGAAGTGGGGGACGATCCAGCGGGCGTCGGTCGCGTAGCGGTGGAACCCGCCCCCGAGCTGGTCGTGGATACCGCCGCGGGCCATCTTCTCCAGCGTGCGCACCGCCATCTCGAGGAAATCGTTCTGCCCCGTGCGGGCAGAGACGCGCAACAGGAAGGCCAGCGTGGAAGGATGGGGGAACTTGGGCGCGCCGCCGAAGCCCCCCTCCACGGGATCGTAGAGGCGGCGGATCGAGGCCAGCGCCGTCTCCAGGTGCCCGGGGTCCAGGGGCCCGCCGGCCTGCGGGCCGGCCAGCACGGCGGCCAGCTGGCGGTGCAGCTGCTCCGCGGCCCCCACCGCCTCGTCCCTGCGGTCGCGGTAGTAGGCGGCGACGCTGAGGAGGACGCGTCTGAACCCGGGCCGGCCGTAGGCGTCGTCCTTCGGGAAGTAGGTCCCGCCGAAGAAGACCTTGCCGTCGGGCGTGAGGAAGGCGGTGAGCGGCCAGCCGCCCTGGCCGGTGATCGCGCTCACCGCGTTCTGGTAGCGGGCGTCGATGTCCGGCCGCTCGTCGCGGTCCACCTTGATCGGGACGAAGTGCTCGTTGATGATCCGGGCGACGTCGGGATCATCGTAGCTCTCCTGGTCGATGACGTGGCACCAGTGACACCACACCGCGCCGATGTCCAGCAGGATCGGCTTGTCCTCCGTCCGGGCCCGCCGGAAGGCCTCCTCCGACCAGGGCAGCCAGGCCACCGGCTGATGGGCGGCGCCGCGCAGGTAGGCGCTGCGCGCATCGGCCAGGCGGTTGGGGCTCATGGGGCGCCCGCCCCGCCCCCCTGACCCTTCGCGGCCTGCTCCACGAAGTTGAGGCGGAGGGTGGCCACGAGGTTGTCCAGTTCCCTCCGCTCCCGGTCGTCGGTGCGCGGCCTGAGGTGCTCGACCAGCGCGGCTGCGGCGTCGATAGCCAGGCGCGCGTCCTCCAGATTCCGCTCGACCTTGTGCGTGGCCGGGTCCGGGACCAGCCCCAGGGCCTGCCAGGCGCTGCTGGCCAGCAGGGAGACGCACCACCGCACCAGCTCCGGGGGCCGGAGCGGGACGCGCTCGGTCTCGGAAGAGGGTGCCTCTTCCCGCGGGATATCTCTCTGGCGCTGCTCGGGCGGTGTTTCCGTCATCGCCCTCCCTCCAGGCAGCAGTGTAGCGGTGACCGTACAGTGAATGCGACCGCGATCCTAGGGGAGGAGCTCCCGGACAGGGATGGGACGTTGGGGGAACGCCAGCGGGGCGATCTCTTCACTCCCACCCAGGCGGATGTGGGAGCGATACCCCGGCCGTCCGTCCCGGTCGCGGCCCGGATCGCGGTATACGTCGACCGCGGCGGCAGCCAGATCAAGGACCCAGTAGTCACGGATACCTGCGCCCGCGTAGAGTGGTCCTTTACGGTCCCGGTCGAACTCGGCCGTGGTCTCCGCCACCTCCACAACCAGGACCGCCGTGGTCGGTTGAGCGTCGCGATAGTCCCTTGGCGTCCCCGAGACTACGGCCAGGTCCGGTTCCGGCTCAGATTCGCCGGAAACGGCCAGAGGCAGCTGGACGCGCACGTGGTAGCCGGAGCCGCAGACCGCTCTCAACGCATCGGCGACCAGGCTCACGGCCGCGGCATGCGCGGGTCCCTGGGGTCCCATCTGCACGATCTCCCCGTCGATCAGCTGGACCCCGTCATCCTCCCCCAGCACGCCGTGCCGGCCCAGCCGTTCGTACTCCGCTCGCGTCCACCGCTTGAGCTGTACGTTCACCGCGGGACACCTCGTGTGACCCTATTGTATCGCCCGCCCGTGTTCAGGGCGACTGGGGGGCCGGCTTCCGGGAGAACCACTGCACGCCGGCCACCCCGGCCACCGCCGCCAAAGCCAGCAGGTCGAGGGTCGCCGCAGGGTAGATCAGCAGGAGGCCCGCGGCGACGAGGACGGCGCGCTCCAGCAGGGTGGCCCGGCGCAGGAGCCAGCCGTTGACGCCGGCGGCCATCGCGCCCAGCCCGGCGGAGGCGGTGATGGTGACCTTGATCACGTCGGCGACGGGGGCCCGGAGCAGCAGTCCCATCCCGTCGGGGTGCACCGTGAACATGAAGGGCACGACGAAGGCGGGCAGGGTGTACTTCCAGGCCAGCAGCATGGTCTTGAAGGGGTTCCCGCCGGTGAGCGCGGAGGCGGCCATCGGCGACAGGCCCACCGGCGGCGAGACCTCCGAGAGCACCGCGTAGTAGAAGATGAACATGTGCGCCGCCAGTTCGTGCACGCCGAGCTTGGTCAGGGCGGGCGCCACGGTCACCGCGGCAATGATGTACGTCGCGGTGATGGGCAGGGCCAGGCCCAGCACCCACAGGGCGAGCGCGGCGTAGATCAGGGTGAGGATGAGGCTGCCCCCGGCCAGGCTGATGATGATATCCGACAACTTGAGCCCCAGCCCCGTGAGGTTGGTCACGCCCACGATGATCCCTGCGGCGGCGGTGGTCACGCCGATGTTCAGCACCTGCCGGCTGCCGTTGGCCAGCGCCGCGACGAGCTTGCCCGGACCCAGCGCCGTGTCGCGCCGCAGGTAGCTGGCCAGCCAGGCCACGATCGTCGCCCAGAAGACGGCCTTGATCGCCGTGAAGCCGTAGACCATGAAGGCGGGGATGACGACCAGCGAGCTGAGCAGGTACCAGTACCGCAGGGCCAGCCGCACCGGGTTTTCCGTGGCGATCTCGACGTGGCGCAGGGCGAAGCGCCGCGCGTCCAGTTCGATCATCAGGAAGATCGCCAGGTAGTACAGCGCGGTGGGGATGATGGCCATGATCAGGACGTCCAGGTAGGAGATCTTCAGGATTTCGGCGATGATGAAGGCCGCCGCGCCGAGGATGGGGGGCGAGATGACCGCGCCGATCCCCCCGGCCGAGAGCAGCCCGCCGGCCGACTCCCGGTCGTAGCCGGCCTTCTTCAGCAGCGGGTAGGCGATGGCCCCCACAGTCACGGTGGTGGCCACCCCGCTGCCCGACGGTCCGCCCAGCAGGAACGAGGCGACGGTGACGGCCTGCCCCGCGCCTGTGCGGCGCCGTCCGGTGAGGGCGAAGGCCAGGTCGACGAAGAACTTGCCGGCTCCCGACTGGTCCAGGAACGACCCGTAGATGGTAAAGAGGATGATGAAGGTCGAGCTCACCGCCAGCGGGATGCCGAAGATCCCCTCCAGGGTCATGTACAGCTGCCCGACCAGGCGGGAGAGGTCGTAGCCGCGGTGCGTCCAGGGCGCCGGCAGGAACGGCCCGGCGAAGGCGTAGACAAGGAAGGCGACGACGACGACGAGCAACGCCTTGCCCACCGTGCGGCGCGTCGCCTCCAGGATGAGCAGGATCGTGGTTACGCCGAAGATCAGGTCCCAGCGGTTGGGCACCACAGAACGATAGACGAAGGCGTCGAAATCGACGAACACGTAGCCCAGCGAGACGACGGCGGCCGCCGCCAGGAGGAGGTCGAGGACCTGGATGCGCCGGTAGGCGCCGCGCCACCCCGGATAGAGCAGGAAGGCCAGGGTCAGCACGAAGAGGAGGTGGATCGTCCGATGGATTTGGGTGATGATGTTCGCCGTCGTCGCCCAGAGGTGGTAGAGCGACATGACGACGAGCGCCGCGGTGATCAGGCGGCCGGCCAGCCCGCCCGGATGGCGCGTCTTCCCTTCGTACTGCTCGACGAGTTCCTCGACTTCGGTCTGAGAGGCGGGCAGGGGGGCCTCGGCAGGGCCGGCCATGGTCAGCGGCGCGCGACGGTGACCCGGAGCTGCGTTCCCGCGCCGGCCTGGAAGAGAGGAACGGCCCGCCCGTGGACGATGAGACGCTGCCGGCCGGTGGCGCCGACGCGCAGGATGAGTTCGGGCAGCCGGGCGGAAGCTTGCGCCGCGTAGTAGGCTCCTTCCCTTGCGTAGGGAGCCCGCAGCCCGTTGTAGTCCAACACGGCCTCGCTGGTGCTGCGGACCGCGACGAGCGCGAAGCCCCGGGCGGTGACGACGAGGCGTTCTTCCGTAGGAGCCAGATAGATGGAGTTGGTGTAGGCCAGGACGACCTCGTCGCCGAGGCGGACGGGCAACGACCACAGCCGCCGCCCGTCCGCGTCCCTGACCGTCAACACCCAGCCGGATCCTGCCGCCGGGACGGTGAGCCCGGCGAGGAGTACCAGGAGGACGGCCGCCACCCGCACGCTAGAATCCCTGGACCCCACGTTCTCGGAAGTAGCGGATCGCCCCCGGGTGGAAGGGCACCGGGGAGCGTCCCGCCACGCCGGTGATCGTGATGTTGGCCGCTTCCTTGTGCACCGCGGCCAGTTCCGCCCGCCGCTCGTAGATCAGCTTGGTGATCTGATAGGCGAGGTCGGCGGAGAAGTCCTGGTGCACGACCAGGAGGTTGGCCACGCCCACCGTCGGCGCATTGGCCGGGGAGCCGGGGTAGATCTCCTTCAGGATGACCGAGCGGAAGTAGAGGTTGCCGTACTTCTTCTGGAGTTCGGGGAGCGTAGTGTCCAGGGGGACCAGCCGGATCCGGATGCCCGGCGTGGTGGCCAGGTCCAGCACGGCGGCCGTGGGCAGCCCGCCGCTCCAGAAGAAGGCGTCAATCTTGCGGTCCTTCAGCGCGTCCGCCGATTCGGCCACGCCCAGCCGCTCCTTGCGGATGTCGCGGTCGGGGTTGATTCCCGCCGCTTCCAGAATCCGCAGGGCGGTGACCTCGGTCCCCGACCCCGGAGAGCCCACGGAGACGCGCTTGCCGCGCACGTCGGCGATGGTGGTGATGCCGGTGCCGTCGAGGGTCACCAGATGGTTGAAGTTGTTGTAGATGGGGGTCAGGGTCCGGATCGGGATCGGGTTCCCGCGGAACGCGGCCTCGCCCTTGTAGGCGTCGAAAGCGGTGTCGGCCAGGGTGAAGGCGATGTCCGCCCGCTTGGCCCCGATCAGGCGCATGTTGTCCACCGACGCCGAGGTCACTTCGGCGGTGGCCTGGACGTTGGGGATGTACCTGGAGATCAACTGGGCCAGTCCGCCGCCCAGGGGGAAGTAGACGCCGCCGGTGCCACCCGTGACGATGGACAGGCGGACGCTCGGCGCGGAGAGCGCGGAGGGGACCCACAACGAGACAGTGACGACCGCTATGACGGCTACGGTCAGCACGCCCTGCCAGCGTGCGCGATTCATGACTCTCGACCTCCGGTTTTGACGGATTCGCACCCGATGCTTTCGGCGGGAGCGTTTCCCCGCCCTGCGGTCAGCGGACCCGCGGATCCAGGGCCTCGCGCAGGCCGTCTCCCAGGAGATTGAGGGCCAGGACGGTGATGAAGATGGCCAGCCCGGGGTACAGGGCCATCCAGGGCGCCGTGCCCAGGTAGGGCTGGGCGAAGTTCAGCATGGAGCCCCAGGACGGCGTGGGGGGCTGCGTGCCCAGACCCAGAAACGATAGGGCCGCCTCCGCGGTGATGGCCGCGGCCGTGGACAGCGAGGCCTGCACCAGCACCGGCGAGATGATGTTGGGGAGGAGGTGCTTGCGGATGATGCGCCCGTCCCCCGCCCCCAGGGCCCGCGCCGCCTCCACGTAGTTCTGCTCCCGCTCGCTGAGGACCTGACCGCGGGAGAGGCGGATGAAGCCCGGCATGAAGACGATGCCGATGGCGATCATCGCCTTGTCCAGTCCCGCGCCCAGGACCGCGGCCAGGGCCAGGGCCAGCACCAGGAAGGGGAAGGAGAGCATGGCGTCGGTGATCCGCATCAACACGTCGTCCAGCCGGCCCCGATAGTATCCCGAGATCAGCCCCAGGGGCAGGCCGGCCAGGACGGCGATCCCCACCGAGATCACGCCGGCCAGCAGCGAGGTGCGCGTGCCGAAGATGACGCGGCTCAGCACGTCGCGGCCGAGGTCGTCGGTGCCCATCAGGTGCTGCCGACTCGGGGGCTTGAGGGTGTTGAAGAAGTCCGGCCGGATCGGGTTGTAGGGCGCGATCCAGGCGGCAAAGACCGCCAGGAAGACGATGAGCAGGACGACCCACGACCCGGCCAGCGCCATCCGGTTGCGCGCGAACCGCCGGAGCAGATAGCGGAGGCCGCGGGCGGCGGGCGCCCAGGCCGCCGCCAACGCCTCCGCGGGCAGGACCGCCTCCGCCGCGCGGGGGGCGCGCATCATCCCGTCGGTTCCTCCAGGCGGATGCGCGGGTCGAGGAAGGCGTAGGTCACGTCCACGAGCAGGTTTGCCAGGACCACGGCCAGCGCGGCGAACAGCACCACGCCCTGCACCATCGGGTAGTCGCGCGTGAGGATCGACTCGATCGCCAGCCGGCCCACCCCCGGGACGGCGAAGATGGACTCGGTGATGACCGCGCCGCCGAGCAGTCCGCCCAGCTGCAGCCCCATGATCGTGGCCACGGGGATCATGGCGTTCTTCATGGCGTGGCGCACCAGGAGGACCTGATCGGCCAGCCCCTTGGCCCGGGCCGTGCGGATGTAGTCGCTGCTCAGGACCTCGATCATGCTGCTGCGCAGCAGCCGCATCACCAGGGCGGCCAGCCCGGTGCCCAGCACGATGGAGGGCATGACCATGAGCTTCAGGTTGCGCCCCAGATCCACCCAGGGCTCAACGTATCCCGACGGGGGCAGAAGCCGCGCGTTGACCGCCAGCAGGTAGATGAGCATGATCCCCAGCCAGAAGTTGGGGATGGAGATGCCGGCCAGCGCCACCGTCGTCGCCCCGTAGTCGATCACGGTCCGCCGCTTCCAGGCCGCGAGTACCCCGGCGGGGATAGCGATCACCCAGGCCACCAGCAGGGAGGTCACCGCCAGTTCGGCGGTCACCGGGATCTTCAGCAGGAGCGTGTCCAGCACCGGACGTCCGTCCCGCACGGAGCGGCCCAGGTCGCCCCGCAGCACATGCCCCATCCAGATCGCGTAGCGCACGATCAGCGGCCGGTCCAGCCCCATCTGCTTCCGCAGCACGGCCAGGGCCTCCGGGCTGGCTTCCTCTCCCAGCATGATCCGCGCCGGATCGCCGGGGATCAGGGCGATCAACGAGAAGACGATCAGGCTGACAAAGAACAGAACCGGGATCGTCAGGAGCAGCCGGCGGAAGAAGTACCGGGTCATGTCGCGGAGGGGTGGGACACGGGAGGGGAGGCGCGGGCGCTCCCCTCCCGTCTCGGCGCCGTTACCTCATGGATTCAACCACACATTCCTGAACCTCATCATCCCGTCCGAGATGTGCACGAAGCCCTGCAGCTTGGGGCCGAGCACCTTGTACTCCTTCGGCCACCACAGGAACAGGTAGGGCAGATCGTCGTTCAGGACGTTCATCACCTCGGTGTAGGCCCGGCGCCGCTGGTCCGGCGTGGTCAGGATGCGCGCCGCGTCCAGCAGCGCGTCCACCCGCGGGTTCGAGTAGGCGCTGTTGTTCAACCCGCCGCCGGTGACGAAGAAGCCGTAGATGTTCCCGTCCGGATCCGGCCGGCCGCTCCAGCCGAGCAGCGAGGCCTCAAAGCGGTGGGCGTCCAGCTGGCTCAGCAGCGCCCCGAACTCCACGATCTCGATGTTAACCCTGATCCCGACCTCCCCGGCCATGGACTGGATGACCTGCGCCACCTGCTGCGGGACCCGGCCCGGCGTGACCTTCAGGGTGAAGGCGAAGCCGTTGGGCTGGCCGCCCTCGCGCAGCTTCTGGCGGGCCAGGTCCAGGTTGCGCTCCGGGATGCGCGAATTGGCAGGGATGCTGTAGGTGAACATTCCCGGCGGGAACGGGCCGTTCGCCGGATCGGCGGTCTCGCCGAAGACGACCTGGACCAGGGTGCGGCGGTCGATGGCGGCGTTGAGGGCCTGGCGCAGGGCTTTGTTGGAGAAGATGCCCGACTGCACCTGGATCCACATTCCCTGCCAGCCCAGCCCGCTGCGCGCAAACAGGCGCAGGACCGGGTCGGTCTTCAGTTTGGGGATCTCCGCGGGCGCCACCTGGTCGATGATGTCCAGTTCCCCCGCCCGCAGGTTGGCCAGCCGCGCGTTCTCATCGGTGAAGGGCCGGTAGACGATCTGCTGCACGTTGCCGGCGCCGCGGTCCCAGTGCCGGTCGAACCGCTCCAGGACGATACGCTCCTGCGGCCGCTTCTCCACGAACCGATACGGCCCGGTTCCGACCGGCTCCCGCGCCAATCCCTTGCCCAGGCGCTGCGCCGCGGCCGGGGAGACCATCATCCCGGCTCGGTCGGAGAGCACGGCCAGGAACGGGCTGTAGGGCTTCTCCAGCGTGATCCGCACCGTGAGGGGATCCACGACCTCGACCTTCGTCACCAGGTTCACCTCGCTGAAGCGCGGCGAGCCGAAGCTACGGTCCAGCATGCGGTCGAAGTTGGCCTTCACCGCCTCGGCGTTGAAGGGCGTGCCGTCGTGGAAGACCACGTTCGGCCGCAGTTTGAAGGTGTAGACGCGGCCGCCCTCGGTGATCGTCCAGGAGGTGGCCAGCATCGGGACGATCTCCAGGTTCTCGTTGATGTCCACCAGCTTGTCGTACAGGTTCTGGAAGACCTGGCGGTCTACCGCGGCGGTGGACTGGTGGGGGTCCATGTTCGGCGGGTCGGCGTTGAGCCCGACGCGCAGGGTGCCGCCGCGCCGCGGCGCGGCGGTGGAGATCGCCGTAAAGGCCAGGACGGCGATCACGACGAGGGCGAGCAGTCGCTTCATCAGGCATCACCCTCCCACGGGGAGACCTTCGATATTTGGCGCCGACCCTGTGGCCGGTGCCGCAATCGCTGAGTAAGTGGGGTTTAATTGGCTCCGCAACGGGCCGTTCCTGCCCCACGGCGCGGCCCAAAGACGAACATTGTAACGACGTCCGGGGAGACCTTCAGCGCAGCGGGTGCGCCTTGACGTAGGCGAGCCTCCCGCCGGCCAGGATGTACGCCCGCTCCCGCGGATTCAGGTCCACGGCGACCTCGAAGCTCGTCCCCCGGCTTGTGTTGCGCACGGTTAAGCGCGTTGCGGCGCCTTCCAGGTGGGCGCGGACCTCCGAGATCTCCAACTCGTCGCCCTGTTCGACGTCGTCATACGCTCGCGGGTCGGCGAAGGCCATGGGGAGGAGGCCCCAGTTGATCAGGTTGGCGCGGTGGATGCGCGAGAACGATTTGGCGATGACGCCTTTGATCCCCAGGAACATCGGGGCCAGCGCGGCGTGTTCGCGGGAGGATCCCTGGCCATAGTTCTCCCCGCCCACGATGAATCCGCCGCTGGCGGCCCGGGCCCGGGCGGCAAAGGTGGGATCCATCCGGTGGAAGACGTATTCCGCCAGCTTCGGCACGTTGGAGCGGTGGGCCACGATCTCCGCGCCGGCCGGCATGATGTGGTCGGTGCTGATGTCGTCGCCCACCTTTATCAACACCGGTCCGCTCACCGCCGCTTCCAGCAGCGGTTTGACCGGGGCCGGACGGATGCTCTCCCCCCGATGGATCTCGATCTCGGCCGCCTCGGCCTCGTCGGCCGGGGGAATGAGATTTGGGTCGTCCTGCCTGATCTGCGCAGGCAGCTCGGCCAGCGGAGGACTGATCCCGAGTTCCCGCGCCAGGTCCCGTGGGTCGGTAATCGCCCCCATTATCGCCGTGGCCGCGGCGGTCTCCGAGCTGGCCAGGTACACCTCGTCGTCGGGCAGGCCGCTGCGGCCCTTGAAGTTGCGGTTGATGGCCCGCAGGCTCTTCGTGCCGGGCGCGGGGACGTGTCCGAAGCCGATGCACGCCCCGCAGGTCGGCTCCGCCACGTTCACGCCGGCGGCGAGCAGATCCGCCACCCCGCCCTCCTCGGCGAGGCGCTCCAGGTCGGCCCGGCTGCTGGGATGGATGAAGAAGTAGACCTCGGGGTGGACGCGGCGGCCCCTCATGATGTGGGCGACCGCCCGCAGGTCGGTGTACGAGCCGTTGGTGCACGAGCCGACCATGACCTGCTGGACCTTCGTCCCGGCGACCTCCCGCACAGGGACCACGTTGTCGGGCAGGCTCGGTCGGGCCACCAGGGGTTCGATCGTCGAGAGGTCCACCTCCAGGTCGTCGTCGTAGTCGGCGTCGGGGTCGGGTTCCAGCTCCCGCCAGTCCCGCTCCCGGCCCAGGCGGCGAAAGTAGTCGCGGGTCAGGTCATCCGAGGGGAAGATCGAGGTCGTGGCGCCGAGTTCGTAGCTCATGTTCGTAATCGTGACGCGCTGCTGCGCGTTCAACGTTCGAACCCCGGGCCCCGTGAACTCGAAGATCTTTCCCCTGCCGCCGCGCACGGTGAGCCGGCGCAGCAGCTCCAGGACGACATCCTTGGCCGTGGACCAGGGCCGCAGCTGCCCGGTCAGGTGCACGCGCACGACGTGGGGCATGTCCAGATGGTAGGGGCCGCCGCCCATGGCGATGGCCACGTCCATGCCGCCCGCACCGATGGCGATCATTCCCACGCCCCCGCAGTGCGGGGTGTGGCTGTCCGCGCCCAGCACCGTCTCGCCGGGCACGGCGAAGTGTTCCAGGTGAATCTGGTGGCCGATGCCGCTGGCCGGTTTGGCGAACCACACGCCGTACTTGCGGGCCGCGGTCTGCAGATAGAGGTGGTCTTCCATGTTCTCGGGCCTGATGTGCAGGACGTTGTGGTCGGCGTAGCAGGCGGCGAGGCGGCAGCGCACCCGCGTGATGCCCATCGCCTCGAAGTGCAGGAAGGCCTGGGTGGCGGTGAGGTCCTGGGCCAGGACCTGGTCGATCCGGATGCCGATCTCCTCGCCGGGGACCATCCGCCCTTCCACCAGGTGGGCCCGAAGGATCTTTCCGGTCAGGTTCTCGTCCATCTCGACTCCTCCGCTGCCTTCCATTATGACCCGGGAGGGATGGGCAGGCTACCGGTGACAGGACCGCGAGGGGTTCAGGTGGGGTTACCGCGTGGGGTCCATCAACCGCAGCGACTTGAAATACCGTCTGTAGAATCCCCGGTCCCGACTCAAGAGTGCATCCGCCTGGACCAGGGCGTGAGCCCCGATCAGGAAGTCCGCGATCACACGCCCGCGCGCGGCCCGCGCTCCTTGCCGGCTCTGCCGCCAGAGGCTTCCGGCCAGCTCGGCGGCCTGGCTCGAGATCGCGTCGAACTGAACTCCCAGGAGGTCGAGCGCTGCGGCGAACGCTTCTCCGGTAGGGTAGTGGGCACGGACCTCCGCCCACACCACCTCGCAGGCCACGAGCGCTCCTGAGTCGTAGGCCCTCCGAAGCGCCTCACGGGACCGCTCTCCGAAATGGGGATCGGCTCCCAGGACGTCGAGGAGCACAGACGAATCGAGCGCGGTCTTCACGGGCGTCGCGGCCGTCGTCCACGCATCTCGTCCAAAAGAGCGTCCGTCGGCCTGCCCAACCGGAGCGTGCCGAACACACGGTCGACGGGATGTCCGCCGGGACTTCCTTTCCGCATCAGGGCGGCGCTGCCGTGGATCTCGAATTGCACGACCGTCCCCGGACGCAACCCCAGCTTGCTGCGGATCTCCGCTGGAACGGTGACCTGCCCTTTGCTGGAGATCTTACTCTTCATACTCGCAAGGTATTACGTAAAGGGAAAAATGTCAAGAAAATGGACCGCCCTGGACCGGTTCCACGGCCTGGCGCGCGGCGCGCAGGCGGTCTTCGCTGGTGTCCACGGGGATGACGCAGCCGGCGGCGACGATGTGGCGTCGGCCTCCCGTCTGGGCCACGGCGTTCCGGATCTCTGCGACGATGTCGTCAGGAGATCCCTTGAGCAGGGTTTCCCACTCGTGGAGGCCCCCGGCCAGACACCCCGAGAAGCGATCCCGGGCCTCCGCCAGCGAGGGCGGCGTCCGGCGGTCGTGCCAGTTGATCACGTCCACCGGATAATCGGTCAGGATGTCGAACATGATGTCCGTACCGTGGATGTGCAGCACGCGCACCTCCGCCTCCGCCGCCGCCTCCAGTACGCGCAGGTCGTAGGGCCGGCCGAACTCCTCGTACTCCTCAACGGTCAGATACGGTGTCGTTGCGCACTGCGTGGCGAAGAAGACACCGTCGGCGCCGGCGGCCAGGGTCTCCGCGGTGAAGCGCGCCGTGACGTCGGTGATGACCTCCAGTCCCCGGTGCAGGTCGTCGGCGTTCTCCCGCAGGTAGCGGACGAGGGCCTGGTCGCCGGCCAGCGCGCGGGCGATGGTCAACGGACTGAACACCGTGGAGAGGATCAGCTCCTGAGGCAGCGCCTCGCGAATCAGGCGCAGGGCGTGCAGCTCGCGCCCGTAGACGCCTCCGCTGACATCCAGGAATTTCAACCGTCCCCAGTCGGCGGGCCCTTTGATCGGCCGGTCGGTGATGTGCCGTACCCCCTCCGGGTTGGGCCGGTAGCCGGCGCGCAGCCCCCAGTCGTCGCCGTAGTAGCCCGAGGCCGGCGTCACCTTGAGGAAATCCCAGCCCCATTTTTTCTGGAAGTCGATGTGGGCCCGGGCCAGCGTCTCCGCTTTCTGGTCCTGCTGGGGGAAGTGCCGCCACAGAGCGATGGGCACCCGGTCGACGGGGTCGCCCCGGATCGCGGCCAGGACGCGCTCGCGTCCGCTCATCGGCCGTCGGCGGGGGCGCCGTAGCGCTTCCGCATGAAGGTCAGGATCTCGCGGTCCGCGAAGTCGTCATCCCGCCAGCGCTCCTCGAAGTTCTCCACGGCGCAGAAGCGGCGGAACGCCTCCTTCGTCCTCAGGTCGTAGACGCCGGTGATCTCCCCGTCGTAGAAGCCCAGGCGGCGCAGGATCTCCTGCACCTCCCCGGCCACGTTGCCCGCCAGCCGCGTCAGGTTCTGCGGTACGGTGGCGCCGAAGTAGAGCCGGTGCAGCTCGAGAAGCTTCCGCAGTTCGGCGATCGGCGTCGGGTGGTCGTCCACGCGCAGGTCGATGTAGCGGTCGAGCCACCCGCCGTAGCCGCCCTTCTCCTTCACCACATAGAGCGCGGCGGACTGCTGGCCGCGGCTGTCGCCGCCCTCGGCCTGCCCGGCTTCCAGCGCCGTGACCAGCCGCTCGGGCAGCGGACCGGAGGAGTGCTCGAAGGTGGCGGCCATGGCCGTCACCACCGCTTCCCCCGTCAGGATGTTCCCCTGGCAGGTGTACCCCCGCCCCGTGCGGTGGCCCGCCCAGCGGAAGCACTCCCTGCCCGTCCAGGCCGCGGCGCCCCCGGTGCGGTCCACGACACCCACCTGGCGGTGTTCGCGGTCCTGGTCCGCCTCCGTGAGACGGCGCACCACCTCTTCGGCGCCGAGGCCCTGCTCCAGCAGCGCCAGGCCCTCCGGGCCGTAACTCAGGTTGGCCCAGGCCTGCGTGGCAACGGCCCCGGCGCCGGACCGGGCCCAGGGGACCGCGGCACCCACGGCCAGGAACTTGCTGGCCACGCCCACGCCCAGTTCGCAGGTGGCCGGATCGAGGGCGACGATGGAGAAGGTGGCGATGAGGGGGGCGGCGGCCGGCGTCATGAGACCACCAGGTCGGTCAGGGTCTTGGGGAACTTCGTCAGGACCTCGCAGCCCTCCGCGGTGACGACGACGGTGTCGGAGTGGCGAAAGCCGCCCACCCCCTCGACGTAGATGCCGGGCTCCACCGACATCACCATCCCGGGCTGCAGGACCGTGTCGTCGCTGGCGGAGAAGTAGGGCGCCTCGTGAATCTCGATGCCGATGCCGTGGCCCGTGCGGTGCGTGAACTGCGGCCCGTAGCCCGCTTCTTCGATCACCTGCCGCGCGGCCCGGTCCACCTCCCGGCACCGGACGCCGGGACGGATGGCGTCGATGGCGGCCTGCTGGGCGCGCACCATGACCTCGAAGAGGCGGCGCTGTTCCCTGGTGGGCGACCCGACGAAGATGGTGCGTTCATCTTCGGAGGAGTATCCTTCGACCACGCAGCCCGTCCCGTGGATGACCACATCGCCGGGGGCCAGCCGCCGGCCGGAGGGGATGGAGTGGGGGAGCACCGACTTCTCGCCGGAGACCGGCCGCGAGCCGGCAGCGATGTGCAGCTCCGGGTAGCGCCGGGCGGCCATCTCCAGCATCGCGGCGTTGCCGCGGGCCATGATCTCGATCTCGGTGGCGCCCGGGACGCTGGCTTCCACCTCCACGCCCATGCCGTGCTCGGCCAGCTCGCAGCCGATCCGGATGAGGCGGAGTTCGTCCTCGTCCTTCACCAGGCGGAGCTTCTCCACGATCCCCCTGACCGGTACCAGCGGCCCCGCCCAGGCCTCGCGCAGGTAGGCGTGACCGTCCACCGTGAAGGCGGTGGCCTCGAAGCCGACGGCGCGGCCCTGCAGGCCCAGCTCCTCCATCGCCTGCACGGTCCGATCGATGGCCAGTTGGAAGGTGGACTTGCCGCTGAGGCCGCCCAGTGCCGTGTCGGAGTAGGTGCGGATCTCGGTGAACCGGGAGCGCTGGCGGGCGTGGGAGGCTTCCAGTTCGGGGACGATCAGGACACTGTGCTCCCAGACCACCGCCAGCACCGGCCGGGAGTAGGTGATGGCCCGGAATCCCGACACGTAGTAGGTGTTGGCGGGGGTCAGGACGATCAGCGCCTCGACCCCGGCCTCCCGCGCCGCCCGCAGGACCTGCCCGCTGCGCATCGCCTCTTCCTCCTACTCTCCCAGCTCGCGTTTCATCTGGAACATGTACGTGGAGAAGCCCAGGCGTTCCCAGAAGCGCACGGCGTCGTTGTTGGAGGCCACAGTCAGCTCCACGAGGGTCACGCCCTTGTGGCGCAGCCAGGTCAGGATCTCCTCCACCAGGCGCCGGCCTACACCCCGGCGGCGGTAGGCGCTGCGGACGTAGACGTCGTGAATGTACCCCCGCCGGCGGTGGGCGAAGAAGGACGGCAGCATGGTGATCCGGCCGATGGCGTAGCCGATGATCTGGTCGCCGTCGCGGGCGATCACGGCCAGGGCGTCGTCCCGCCCGATCAGCGTGCGCAGGTAGGCGCCGTACTCGTGAGGCCACTGCGGCGAGGGGGTGAAGGCGGAATCAAGGTGGGCGTGAAACCCGGCCAGTTCGCCCCACACCGGCAGGATTGCTCGTACGTCGCGGGCCGTCGCCCGCTGGATCTGGACGGTCATCGGCGCACGGGAGTTCGGCATCGGGTGGAATTCCTTCCCGGCGGAAGCCAATCCTCCGGCGGAATAGGCCGCCATGGGTGAGGCCATCGTCCAGGTCCGCGGCCTGGCCAAGCGCTACGGCCCGCTGACCGCCGTGGCCGGCGTGAGCTTCGACGTCTTCCGGGGCGAGATCTTCGGCATCCTGGGCCCCAACGGCGCCGGAAAGACCACCACCCTCGAGATGATCGAAGGGCTGCGGCGCCCCGACGCCGGCACGGCCCTGGTGGACGGGGTCGAGGTGGGGCGCGATCCGCGCGGCGTCCGCGAGCGCATCGGCGTCCAGCTCCAGGAGGCGGGGTTCCTCGAACGCCTGACGGTGGAGGAGACGCTGCGCCTGTTCGCGGCTTTTCACCGCCGCCGGACCTCGATCGACGCCTTGATCGACCGTCTGCAACTCACGGAGAAGCGGAGGGCCTGGGCCGGGACGCTCTCCGGCGGGCAGCGGCAGAGGCTGTCCATCGCCGTCGCCCTGGTCAACAACCCGGGCCTCCTGTTCCTGGACGAGCCGACCACGGGGCTGGATCCCCAGGCCCGGCGCAACCTCTGGGACGTCATCGCCGGATTTCGCCGCGAGGGCCGCACCGTCGTCCTCACCACCCATTACATGGAGGAGGCGGAGCGGCTCTGCGACCGGGTGGCGATCATGGACCACGGGCGCATCGTGGCTCTGGACACTCCGCAGGCGCTGATCCGGGCCCACGCCCCGGCGCCGACGATCCGCGTCACGCTCATCGACGGACGGGCAGATTTTGAGGCGCTGCCCGGTGTCCGGCACGTGGAGCAGGAGAACGGGGAAGTAGCGCTGGCCTCGTCGGATCCGATGAAGACCGTGCAGGCCCTGATGGATCTCGAGCGCACCGGGACACTGCGCTTCCACCAGCTGCGGATAGACGAGGCGACGCTCGAGGATGTCTTCCTGCACCTCACCGGCCGGAGGCTGCGGGAATGAACGCCTTCCTGATGACGGTGTATTTCGGGTTCAAGCACTACATCCGCGACCGCAGCAGCGTCTTCTGGGGGATGGTCTTCCCGCTGCTGTTGATGGGTCTGATCGGACTGGCCTTCGGTCGCGGAGGGGAGCTGTCGTTCCGCGTCGGGTTCGTCGGGTCCGGCGGACCGGTGGCCGAAGGGCTCCGTCAGGGGTTGGGCGGGGTGGTCGTCTTCCGGGTCACCGACGAGCGGGACGAGGCCGCCGCGCTGGAGGAGCTGCGCCGGGGCCGGCGCACGCTGGTCGTCGTCGTGCCGCCCCCGGGCTCTCCCGGTCCGCTGCGCGTCTACTTCGATCGGGCGCGGGTGCAGGAGTCTCAGACCGCCCTGGTCATCCTCGAACGCTTCGTGGCCGAGGCAAACCTGAGGCTCGCCGGCGTGCCGCCGCTGGTCCGCATCGAGGCCCTCCCGACGGCCGCCTCGCCGCGGCTGCGCTTCTTCGACTTCCTGCTCCCCGGTATTCTGGCCATGACCGTGATGAACACCGGTCTCAACGGCGTGACCTGGGTGATGACGGCGTACCGCAAGGAGCTCATCCTCAAGCGCGTCCTCACCACCCCGGTGCATCCCTTCGCCTTCATTGGCGGGCTCGTCGCCCGCTGGGCGGTGACCAACCTGTTCCAGCTCGCGGTGATCATGGCCGTCGCCATCCTGGCCTTCCATGCGACCGTTGTGGGCAGCCTGTGGACGATCGCCGCGCTCGCCGTCCTGGGCACGCTCGCCTTCGTCGGCATGGGCTTCGCCATCTCCGCGGTCTCGAAGACGCCGGAGTCGGCCAGCCTCCTGGGCAGCGTGCTCAGCTTCCCGATGATGTTCCTGGCCGGGACCTTCTGGCCGCGGGAGTTCATGCCGGCGTTCCTGCAGCCGGTCATCTCCGCCCTGCCGCTCACGCCGCTGGTGGAGGCCATGCGCGGCGTGGCCGCCCGCGGCGAGCCGGCGGCGGCCTACCTGCCCGGTCTGCTCTACATCGCCGCCTGGGGCCTGGCCTCCTTCCTCGTGGCGGCCTGGCGGTTCAGGTGGGAGTAACCGGCTAAACCTCCCCGCCGGCCCCGCCGTCCAAAGGGGACAGAAGCGCCCGACGTCGGCGGCCTGAGGGGCGGGCCGGACAGAGGTCCGGGGATGGGCGTCACACTGCGCAGATTTCGACCGACCGCCTCCGACCCGTGGGATCAGGTCAAGGCGGCGCATCTGTTGAACCGCGCCGGTTTCGGCGGCACGCCGGAGGAGGTGGCGCGTCTGGCGGCCCTGCCGGTGGAGGCCGCCGTCGAGGAACTCCTGAACTTCGAAAGCGTGCCGGAATCGTTCCCCGCCCCCGACTTCACCGAACTGCATGGGATGGAGGACGAGCTGCGGCGGTTGCGGCGGGACCGGGCACCGGAGGCCGCGCTGCGCTCCATGGTCCAGCGGATCAACCGGGCCAACATCGTCAAGTTCCAGGAGCTGCGGAGGTCCTGGGTGCGCCGCATGATCGAGACCCGCCGGCCGCTGCAGGAGAAGCTCGTCCTCTTCTGGCACGGGCACCTGGTCTCCGGGCTGCCCGAGACGCGCGTCGCCGAGCACATGGCGATGCAGCTGGAACTGTTCCGCCGCATGGCGGCGGGCAACTTCAAGGAGCTCATCCTCGCCGTTTCCCGCGATCCGGCGATGCTGAGCTACCTGGACAACAACACCAACCGCAAAGGGAAGCCCAACGAGAACTACGCCCGGGAGCTGCTCGAGCTGTTCACCATGGGCGTCGGCCACTACACCGAGCAGGACGTGAGGGAAGCGGCCCGCGCCTTCACGGGATGGACCTTCGTCGGCAACGAGTTCGTCTTCCGGCGCGACCAGCACGACGACGGGGTCAAGACCTTCCTGGGGCGCACGGGGAATTGGGACGGGACCGACATCATCGACATCATCTTCGAGCACCCGGCCACGGCCCGCTTCCTGCCCCGGAAGCTGTGGGCGTTCTTTGCCTATCCCTCGCCGGAGGAGAGCGTGGTGGAGGCGCTGGCGGCGGAGTTCCGCCGCCAGCGCTGGGAGATCAAGCCGGTGCTGCGGATGATCTTCCTCTCCGAGGCGTTCTTCTCGCCGCAGGCCATCCGCAGCCGGATCAAGAGCCCGGCCGAGCTGGTCGTCGGCGCCGTCCGCCTGACCGGCGCGACGGTCCCCGACGAGGCGCTGGTGCGGGCGATGGACCTCATGGGTCAGCGGCTGCTGTACCCGCCCAACGTCGGAGGCTGGCCGCAGGGGCGAAGGTGGATCAATACGGCCACGGTGCTCGTCCGCTACAATCTCGGCGGGCTGCTGCTGTACGGAACGATGCCCGGGATGCCCCGCCGGCGCGCGGCCCCGGGGCCGGTGGATCATCTCCTCGACGCCGACCGGATAAGGACCGCCGGGGACGTCGTCGATCAACTCGTGGCCCGCTTCCTCCAGAGTCCGCTGGACGGCCGACGGCGCTGGGCACTGCTGCGCGCCTTCGGGACAAACCGCGAGGACACCCCGTGGCGGCCGGACGGGGTGGCGTCCCGGGCGCAACTGCGCAGCGCCGCGCACCTGATCATGAGCATGCCCGAGTTCCAGCTGCACTGACGGGAGGAAGGCGATGATCCGGGGGATGACCCGTCGGGAGTTCATCAAGAAGGGGATGACGCTGGTCGCCGTGGGTTGGACGGCGCCCTCCTTTCTCACCCGCACCGCCCTGGCCGTGAACAACCCCTGGGACCTGGCGCAGGTCGTCAGCCGGCCGGGCGTTCCCGACGACCGCATCCTCGTCGTGGTGCAGATGGGCGGCGGCAACGACGGCCTGAACACCGTGGTGCCTTTTGGCGACGACGCCTACTACCGCGCCCGTCCCACCCTGGCCGTGCCGCAGAAGGACGTGCTGCGGATCACCGACGACCTCGGCCTGCACCCGGGGCTCGCTCCGCTCAAGGAGCTCTACGACCGCGGCGCCATGGCCATCGTGCAGGGCGTCGGGTATCCCAACCCCAGCCGCTCCCACTTCAGGTCGATGGAGATCTGGCACACCGCCGATCCGGAGGGGCGCATCGTCCGCTATGGCTGGATCGGCCGGTACTTCGACAGCAACTGTCCGGTGTGTGAGCGCCCCACAGTCGGGGTGAACATCGGTCCGGCCATGCCGCTGGCGTTGCAGGCGGAAAGCGGTGTGGGCGTCAGCCTGGAGAACCCCGAAGCCTTCCAATGGGTGGCCGGCTTCGACGGAATCGGCGCGAAGGAAGAGCTGGAGCTCTTCCGCCTGCTCAACGCCCCGGCGCCCAACGAACCCGGGACAATCGACTTTCTGCGCCACACGGCGATGAACGCCTACCTGTCGAGCGAGCAGGTCCGTGGCGCGGTCGGCGCTTACAAAGGCGGCATTGAGTATCCAAACACGCCGTTTGCGGCCAGCCTCCGCCTCATCGCGCAGATGATCGCGGGCCGCCTCGCCACCAAGGTGTACTACGCGCACCTGACGGGGTTCGACACCCACAGCGCCCAACGCGGGGTCCATGAGAACCTGCTGGAACAGCTGGCGGGAGGGGTGGCCGCGTTCTACCGGGATCTGGAGGCGCAGGGGAACGCCGAGCGGGTGCTGGTGCTCGCCTTTTCCGAGTTCGGTCGGCGCGTCGCCGAGAACGGCAGCCGCGGTACGGACCACGGCACCGCGGCGCCGATGTTCCTCTTCGGGAAAGGACTCAAAGGCGGCCTCTACGGTCGGCAGCCCAGCCTGACCGACCTCGCGGACGGCGATCTCAAGCACGCCATCGACTTCCGCTCGGTGTACGCCACCGTGCTGGACCGCTGGCTGGGCGCCGACCCGCAGAAGATTCTCGGCCACAACTTCGAGCGGGTCGGGTTCCTCTAGGCTCAGGCGCCCCAGGTCATGCGGAGCACCCGGACCCAGTTGGCGTGGGCCAGTTTGCGCAGGTCTTCTCCGGTGTACCCGCGGGCGGCGAGTGCCCCCATGAGCCGGGGCAGGCCGGTCGCATCGCCGATCTCGGCGGGGATGATGGCCCCGTCGAAGTCCGACCCGAAGGCCACGCCGTCGATGCCCATGCGCTGCACCAGGTAATCGATGTGCTCCACCAGGCGCAGGATGGGCGTGTTGCGGTCGCGTCCGCCGTCGGCGCGCAGAAACCCCACATGGAAGTTCACGCCGACCACCCCGCCGCTGTCGCGGATGGCGTCCAGCTGCCGGTCGGTGAGATTCCGCGGCGACGGGGTCAGGGCGTAGGCGTTGGAGTGCGTGGCCACCAGCGGGGCGTCGCTGATCGCGGCCACGTCCCAGAACCCCCGCTCGGTGATGTGGGAGAGGTCGATCATGACCCGCCGCCGGTTGAGCTGTCGGATGAGCCGCCTGCCCAGGTCGGTCAGTCCCGGCCCGGTATCCGGCGGGTGGGGGAACTTGAACGGCACGCCCTGGGCGAAGCGGTTGCGGCGGGCGTGGGTGAGACCCACCGAGCGCAGGCCGGCGGCATAGAATACCTCGAGGGCGTGGCCCTCGGCGTCCAGAGGTTCGGCGCCCTCGAAGTGCAGGACCATGGCGAAGATGCCGGCTTCAAGGCAGTGCTGCAGTTCCGCCGCAGTCCGGACGATGCGGACCTGGCCCTCCGACGCCTGTTCCAGCGCCAGCAGGCGTCCCAGGTAGCCCAGGGCGGCCGACTGCGCGTATTCTAGCGCCATGGGTTCGGGCCAGCTCTTCTCGTCGCCATAGGTGCGGAGGACCACCTCGGCCTGGGCGGGATCGGTCACGGCGGTCTCCGGGAGGCCGGGATCGCGGATGTAGACGGCAAAGAAGCCGCCCCCCAGGCCTCCCTCCCGAGCCCGCGGCAGATCGATGTGTCCGACGGCGCTTCGCTCGAAGAACGACCGCCCGGTCTGCGCCAGGCTCAAGACGGTGTCGTTGTGCCCGTCGAAGATCGGCGGATAGGTTGACGACGGCATAGGCAGACTCCTCCGCAACCGAGCCCTGGGTCGTCTGTACACTATGCTGTGGACCGCGCCGATCCTTCAATCCGACCGGTGCCCTGGGGGGCAGGCCGTGTAAATTGGCGGGCAGAAGAGCCTAGGGGGAACAGCGAGGCAGACGATGGCATCGAAGTTTGTGGAGACGGCGGTCGGGGCCGCACAGCAGGCGGGGGAGCTGCTTCTGACGATGCTCCCCGAGGCCCGCGCCAGCAAGGAGATCCGCACCAAACGCACTCCCGCCGACCTGGTCACGCGGGCCGACCGGATGTCGGAAGACCTCATCGTGGGGGTCCTGCGCGCGCGCTTCCCCGATCACGGCATCCTCGCCGAGGAGGGGTCCTTCCACCCTGGCGCGGAGTACCGCTGGATCATCGACCCTCTGGACGGCACGACGAACTTCGCCCACGGCCTGCCGCTGTTCTGCGTGTCCATCGGGCTGGAACACCGGGGCCGCGTGATCGCCGGCGTTGTCTTCCACCCGCCGTCGGGCGAGCTGTTCTATGCCGACCGCGGAAAAGGCGCCTTCCTCCGCCGCGCCGGCACGGCGCAGCGGCTCCGCGTCTCACGGATCGACCGGGTCGCCCAGGCCGTCGTGGCCACCGGGTTGCCCTACGATATCCGGGACACCGGCAACAACATCGACCACATCGGGAGGTTGTGCCGGACGGCGATCGAGGTGCGCATCCTGGGCGCCGCGGCGCTGCACCTGGCCTACGTCGCCGCCGGCCGGCTCGACGCCTTCTGGGAACCCGCCCTCAATCCCTGGGATATCGCCGCCGGAGCGCTGCTGGTCGAAGAAGCCGGCGGACGCGTCACGCACATGAGCGGTACGCCCTTCGACGTGGATTGTCGCGACGTGCTCGCCTCAAACGGCTCCGTGCACGACGAGATGGTGAAGTTGCTGGGTGGCCGGTCGAGCAAGGACTAGCCGGCCAGTCTCCCGCGAGGTGCCGACCGCCTGGTCCTTTCGGTCAGGGCAAATGGACGTTTCCGCGGCGGCCCGCCTGCTGGGGCTGGCCGCGGCGATCAGGCTGGAACGGTCTTGTCGCTAGCGGATGACATCCCTGAGCACCGGGATGAGGATGGAGCCCAGGATGAAGGTGAGCAACCAGTGGAACTGCGCGCTGGTCTGGCGGCGGTGGTCCAGGAGCTCCGACCGGAGGCCGGCAATCTCGGCGCTGAGGCGCTGCTCGAGGGAGGCGAGGCGCTGCTCGAGGGAGCCAAACCGCTGGTCGATCGACCCAAAGTGCTGATCGATTGACCCGAGACGGCGGCTGATCTCCTCGTAGGCGCCCTCCAGCCGGGCCATGCGGACCTCGATGTGTTCTGCCGCCATCTCCGTTGATGATATCACTCGCCGGGGTTTGAGGCTCTGCCCTGTACGGGTCAGTGGCGGAGGCTTCATCGGTTGATGGGTGGTCACGGTTGACAGTCCGCCGGCCTGTCCGTAGGATGGCAGGTATAGACCGACGCGTCGGTCTAACCCCGCCATGGCCCGATCCACAGCGGAAGCCGCGACCAGGGACCGCATCCTGACGGCCGCCGTGGAGGTCTTCGCCCGCAAGGGCTACCACGGAGCCGGTGTCGAGGACATCGTCCAGGCTTCCAGGACCTCCAAGGGGGCCTTTTACCACTACTTCCCCAGCAAGCAGGCAATCTTCCTCACCCTCATGGACGACCTGGCCGCCCTGGTGGAGCAGAGCGTGGAGGCGGCGATTTCCTCCGAACGCGGAGCGATGGCGAAGGTGGAGGCGGCCCTGCGCGTGGTCGTGGAGACCGCCGCACGGCAGCGCGACCTGGCCAGGATCCTGCTGGTCGAGGCCGTGGGGTTGGGGCCGGAGCTCGAAGAAAAACGCCTGGAGATCCACCGCCGGTTCGCCCGCCTCATCCAGCGGCACCTCGACCGCGCGGTCCAGGAAGGCTCCATTCCGGCCCAGGACACCGCCCTTGTCTCCCAGGCCTGGATCGGCGCGCTGAACGAGCTGATCTCCCAGTGGCTTGTTTCTGGGCGTCAGCAGCTCCCTGTCCGGTTGCCCGAGCTGCGCGCTCTTCTGTTGAGGAGCATCGGGGCCAGGACAGGCGGAGGACCCTAGGGTCATGGCCGAGGCGCGGCTCGACGTGCAGACGATCCTGGCTGCGGCGCGGGGATACCTCGCGCGGCGACACGTCTGCACCTTTGCCACCAGCCAGGACGACGTGCCCTGGGCGGCCTCGGGATTCTACGTGGCGCGGGAGCTGGACATCTTCACCTGCCAGCGGAAGGACGCCCGCACCCTGGCCCAGATGCTGGCCAATCCGCGGGTCGGCTTCGCCGTGGACGATCGCACGACGGGGGCCTGGCTGCAGGCCCTGGGCACGGCCCGCCCGGCGACGACGGAGGAAGAGGCCTGGGCCCGGGAGGCGCTGCGGCGCGCCGCCCCCGAGTTCACGGCACACTTCTCCAACCCCGACTACCCGGTGCTGGCGGTGCTCGTCGGCGAGTTCACATTCATCGATCGGGCCGCGGGGATCGTCCCGCGGCAGCATCTGATTCTGGGGCCGGGGGGATGGAGGTTCGCATGAACGGAGCTTCCGGAAGTCAAAGACCGCGCATCATCCTGATGGCGGCGGCGGGGATCCTCGTCGCGGCCCTGGCCACGCCGGGAGCGGCGCTGGGCCAGAACCCGCCGCCGACAAAACTCAGAGTCGTCCACGTGCCGGTGCTCATCTTCGCCCCGCTGTACGTGGCCATCGAACGCGGCTACTTCGCGCAGCAGGGGCTGGAGGTCGAACTGGTGAGCACCCCCGGCGGCGTCTCCTCTTTCGTGGTGCTGGCCAGCGGCCGGGCGGAAGTTGTCGTCGGAGGGCTGGGCGCCGCCCTGTTCAACGCCGCGGCGCGCGGCCTCGACTTCAAGGTCGTCGGCCCCGTGCACATGGAGAAGCCGCCGGTGAGTACGCCGCTG